>VMEY01000037.1 GCA_007375785.1 Parcubacteria group bacterium Athens0416_74
GCAAATTTCTTTCCGGAAAAAATTCGAGACCGAATCGCTCGCACCGGATACCCCATCCGCAAAGAAATCGAGTCACCGGCCAAGGAGGGCGGCCATGAATTCCTCAAGCTCGACCCCACGGTACCCACCATCATGATTATGGGCGGCTCGCAGGGGGCAAAAGCGATTAATGAGGTCGTCATCGACGCCTTGCCGGAGCTCGTCAATACATACAATGTCATCCATCAGTCCGGCACCGCCAACTATGAGGAAGCGAAAAACGTGGCCAAGCTTATTCTTAAAGACTCACCGCACGGAGAGCGATACCGCGTCTTTGGCCTCCTAAACACGCTCGCACTTCGCATGGCGGCCGGCATAGCATCGCTCGTCGTCGCACGAGCCGGTAGCGGTACCATATTTGAAATCGCGAGCTGGAATATACCCGCCATCTTGGTACCTATCCCGGAAGATGTCTCTCACGACCAGACTGAGAATGCTTTCTCGTATGCGCGCGCAGGCGGCGCCATTGTCGTGGAACAGCGCAATCTCTCCCCGCATATTCTCGTCGCAGAGATCGATCGCATCGTCAAAGATGAGACTCGGATGAGTACTATGCGAGGCGCGGCGCAAGCATACGCGAGGCCGGATGCGGCACGCAAAATCGGTCTGATGCTTGTCGAAATGGCGCTCGAGCACGAACCTGTATGACCCCATGAGAGAATCAATATGAACTATTCAACCAACACCGCATATTCAGGAAGTCCTCGCTGCAAATCGTTATCCGACTATTTCTCTCACGGGGTATGAGCAACGTGAAAGTACGATTCCCGCCAAGTCCCACGGGCTACTGCCATGTCGGTACCGCACGCATGGCAGTGCTGAATTACTTGTATGCAAAGAAGCACGGCGGCACCATATATTTCCGCAGCGAAGATACCGACAAAGCCAGAAGCACGCGAGAATTCGAAGAAGATATCAAAGACCAGCTTACCTGGCTCGGGCTGTCCTGGGACGATTTCTCGCGCTCGAGTGAGCTCGTAGCCAATCACACTGCCGCCATGCAAAAGCTTGTCGACGAAGACAAGGCGTATATATCGGAAGAGGAAAGCAAGAAAGAACCGGGCACCATGGTCCAGGTGGTGCGTCTCCGGAACCCCGGCACGACGATCACCTTTACCGATGTGATTCGCGGCGACATCACTTTTGACACGACCGAACTGGGCGACTTCGCCATCGCCCGCGCGATAGACGATCCGCTCTACCATCTTGCGGTAGTCGTCGACGATGCCACACAGGGCATCACGCACGTCATACGCGGAGAAGACCATATCTCGAATACGCCACGCCAGATTCTTATTCAGGAAGCACTCGGGTACGCGCGACCAATTTACGCGCACTATCCGCTTCACCTCGGCTCCGACAAATCGAAGCTCTCGAAGCGCACGGGCGATGTCTCCGTAAAGAGCTACCGAGAAAAGGGCTTTCTATCACCAGCTCTTCTCAACTACATCGCGATACTCGGCTGGACGCCGCCATCGGAAAAGGAAATACTTTCGCTCGATGAAATGGTCGCCGAATTCGAGCTTACAGATTTGCACAAGAGCGGCGCGGTATTCGACGTGGAAAAACTTCGCTGGTACAACCGCGAATACTTGTTGCGTATGCCTGAGAGTGAATTCGCGAGCGAGGCGCTCGACAGGCTACGAAAGGCGCTTACCGCTAAGGGTGTCGCGTACGATGAGGAGATAGGTCAAAAAATACTTCCCAATATTAAGGAGCGCATAAGTACGTGGGCGGACATCGACCAGATGTGTGCCGACGGCGAACTCGATTTCTTTTTTGTCGACCCTATTCCCGCAAAAGAGGAGCTTCCCGGCAAGGGAAGTGATGCCGCTACCGCGGCGTCACACTTGGAGAAACTTCATGAGATGCTGAGCGCGACGGACTCTGAAATATTTTCCACTCCCGACCGTCTCAAAGAAGTGGTGTGGGACTATGCGACACAAGAGGGGAGAGGGCAGGTCTTGTGGCCCATGCGCTATGCCCTTTCGGGTAGAGCAAAGTCCCCTGATCCTTTTATGATTGCTTCTGCGATAGGCAAAGAGCGCACACTCGCGCGCATCGTTGAGGCAAAGCGAATACTTACGACATGAGGTTTACCGCGCTGACATGCTCCATAGTGCTCGCGGCTCTTGTAGTATTTCCTTCAATATCTCTTGGCCAATCTGCAGATGAGTTGCAACAACAGATCGACGCCAACAATTCTCAAATAGAGGCACTCAACAAAGAAATCGCGCAGTACGAGTCGCAGCTCAAAGCGACATCGCAACAAAAACAAACATTGCAAGGGAGGCTCAATGAGCTCGATCTACAGAGAAAAAAACTGACCGCGCAGATTACGCTTACCAAGAACCAGATAGGCACGACACAGAAGCAGATTCAGCAACTCTCAAACGGCATCGATGCAGCTCAAGGCTCTATAGACAACAATCGCGCAGGACTCGCCGAGTCACTTCGCTCTCTCTACGACACAGATAAGAGGTCGCTCGCCATATCGATACTCAATGCATCGGACCTCACGGATGCGTGGCAAGATATAGACGCTATCGCGTTCATACAGGACGCCGTACGCACCGATATCAGAAGCCTCGCCGAGACGAAGCAAGTCCTCACCGACACCAAGACGCAGGCTGAGGAAAAGCGTGCACAGCTCGTCGCACAGCAACGCCAGCTCACCACACAGCAGGGCTCACTCGATGCGACACGCAAGGCACAGAACGAACTTCTTGCGCAAACAAAATCACAAGAGTCTGCGTATCAAAAGATTATTGCGCAAAAGCAAGCCGAGAAAGTTCAGTTTGAAGCAGCCCTCTTCGAGCTGGCATCGAAGCTTGAGTACACACTCGACCCATCGAAAGTCCCTTCGGCCGGCAAAGGCGTTCTCCGCTGGCCTCTCGACAATGTGTTTGTGACGCAGCAATTCGGCAAGACTTCCTCATCGGGACGACTCTACAAGTCCGGTACGCACGACGGCATCGACCTACGAGCATCCATCGGCACACCGGTGCGCGCATCGCTCACAGGCACGGTGCTCGAGGTCAATCATGGCGCGGTGCGCAACTGCCAGTACGGTAAGTGGGTCCTGGTAAAGCACGGCAACGGCCTCGCGACGCTCTACGCGCACCTCTCCGACATACTCGTGGCAAAGGGGCAGACGGTCGCTACGGGCTCTGTGGTGGGCTATGCGGGCGATACAGGCTACGCCACGGGCCCGCACCTCCACTTCACCGTGTACCTCTCCGATGCGCTCTCTTTCAAGTCATACAAATGCAAATCGGGCACCTCGGTGACTGTGCCACTCGCACCGACCAACGCGTACCTCAACCCGCTCGACTACCTCTAAGCCTTCCTCTTGCGCGGCTCCGGCCACTCGGTGCTCTGGAGTGCTCGTAGCTCTACTTTTGACGCGGTGCGCAAAAGACGGACATTTTTCTTTGGTGCGATAGGGAAGTGACGGCTGTCATCGAGCGCGTTGACGAGCCATATCAGATCCTCTTCCTCTGTCACCCATTTCTCAGGCGCAAATTTCGAGAGGTCATACGGCGCAGAATACGCACGCATGGATTTTTTGCCGTCATTCATCAGGTACTCGTGAAAATACGTCATCGCGAGTTCGCGCGGCGATGTATACACAGGGTCACGGTAGCGAAGAATCGCATGATTGGTCTTACTTATGGCGCCCCAGCGCCCATCCTGCTTGAAGAGTGTCACCACGTGATCTTCGTCTTTTGGAATGGTGCGGATATCGAGAAGCAGCGGCTTTTGTCCGTGGTAGGCGAGTACGGCCGCAGCAAAAAGCGCCCCCTCGAAGCAGTGCGCAGTCTTCGCAGCAATCATCCGACGAGGGGACATATATGTCTCCCCCTTGGTCTCAAAATTTATCGGCAGGGTATCCAGGTAGTCCTGAATCTTTTGTGTTGTGTTCAAGCGCTCAAACAGCCGCTTCTCTTGGGCCGTCAGCACCCCCGTTAGTCGCTTTTGATAGGTCATAGCGGGATTATAGCTGTCGAGAATTCACCGAAGTAGCCCATGAATCGAATGCGGCGCGGTGATTCTACGGGCCAACACCATCATATGGGAAAGTGCATGACCCTAAACACCGAGCTCCTTTTGCATGTCTTCAGTAGCAAGTTCTGCCTCTATCCAGTACACGACAAGACTGATGAACTTCTTCAAATCCTGAATATCTTTGTTTACCCACTTTCGTACATAGTGGGTCTCATCGTTTCCAATGTAGGTCGCGCCGCGTGCGGTGGATGTAATCTTGTCGTGCGTAATGTGCTCAGAAATGCATGGCCCCAGTTGCTTTGATTTTATTGCCTCAGCGTTGCTGGGATCCTGCGAGATGGCGAAATCTTTTACTAAAAACTCCAACGCTCGTCGATATCCGGGTCCAGCAATTTTATCAAATTCAAGTTTCTCAGCAGAAAGTGACTGATTGTAAGTTTGAATAAATTCCGGTGAGAGTTGCTTTACGTGTTCGGGAAAGTTCTCCGTAACCAGGTGTCGGACAGGAGATTGGGAGCTATTTCGATCAAAATAGTTAGGCTTAGAGCATGCGTGGCAAATGTATATACAGGTCAGGATATTCTGATAATTCGGCCCATTTTGGACTCGATACCAGCCTCTATATCCTATGTCAGCAGAAATATCTGACCCGCAGTGACCACAATCAAAATGCTCCGTTGGTAGCGTTACCGTTCCTTCCCACTCGTAGTCCGTTCCTTTCTTCATATGGAAACTATATACCTGATTTCATTTTCTGCAGCATGACTCCCCCGAAAAAGCCGAAAAATCGGCGGGGGACTGGAGGGTCAAAAAGAGCCTAGAGTCTGGTCAAAGAATCGCTTAAAAGGCTGTATAAGAGGTCTGGGGGAATTGTCCTGGCAGGAAATCGGGGTACTTGATATCGAGGGCGTACATGCGGTCGGGAATACATCAGACCAATCAGGCAGAGCGCTCAGCGCGAGCAGGAATGCGGGCCAACTTTACCTTTGTGCCTACGTATATACGTCGCAAAAGATATATTGTGCGACATGGTAGCCTGGGCAAAGATGAAGAAGTTATCCACACTACACCACGACTCCACCATCCCCTGTCAAGACCTCTCCCACCGAGATATTTCTCGGAAAGATTCGTTATGTGCACATCGTATACAAAAATATCTGACAAATATTATTCTGGCACGCGCTCTCCCCTTTTGAACACCGGGGGAGTCGCCGATATCCGAAATACAATATCGAGGTATTACCACTTCCCCCTCTCTTCCCTCTTTCCATCTCGATACGCCTCGATGCGCCTGCGATTGGCTGGTGATATTTCTTCCGGAAGATTGTCGATATCAAACCAGCTGCGCGCCATGATCTCGAGATTGGGCTTGAGGGCGAGTGAGCCTTCGAAATCGCCGGTCCAGTAGACTGCGATGAGGTCATGGCGACCCCATGTGCCTTGGTACTGTCCTATCTCGCCGCCGAGCGAGCGGACCTTGAGTCCCGTCTCTTCAAACGCTTCGCGCATCGCCGCTTCTTCCGGCGATTCATTTTTGTTCACACCACCACCGGGCAGTGTCCACGCCCACGGCGCATACCAATGAGAGACAAGGAGCACGCGCCTGTCATCGATGATGATTATGCGTGCGCCACGGATGCGCTCGGTAGAGAGAGTGAGCCAATAGCGCGAGGCGCTTGCCAGCCATATGAGTGTGAGGGAAAGCCACGTCCCAAAACGGCGAATGAGGTGCATATGTGGTAAATCGTTAGTTTAGAGGCTGGAGCATGAGCTCCATTTCTGTTTCATTTACGAAGTCTCCGTCAACATTCAATTCCGCATGACGCTCTCCGCACTTCACGAAGCCAAGATTTTCATAGAGCTGTATGGCTCCAGTATTCTTGCTATCCACCGCTAGTTTTACTTTGTACGTACTGCCATCTCTCAGATCTTCCAGTGCTCTTTCCACGAGGGCGCGGCCGAGTCCTCTGCCGCGCGAGCCTGGGGCCACGTACAAACCATAGACGTTTGCAACATGACTTGCTTTCTCGCCTTTATTTCGCACCACACACACCATGCCGACGACTTTCCCGCCTTCTTTGACGACGAAATACTTTCCTGTCTCAAACAACTTCTTCCATTCCGACTCGCCCAGCGCACGGACTTCCTCCGGTGTCTGGCCAAATGCGCGAGGAGAGTCTTTCACCGCCTCCGAACGAAGAGTTTTCAGTTCGCTCCAATTTTCGGGCTTCAGTTCAACAATTTCAAACCCCCCACTCTCCGGTGACGGCTCTCTGCCGGCGCGCGGCTCGTTAC
>VMEY01000089.1 GCA_007375785.1 Parcubacteria group bacterium Athens0416_74
GATGGTCTCCCGTATCAATGAAGGAGCAAAGGCAGTCGCCGTCGCACTTCCTGAAATCGCCGAGTTCGTCCGCGAAGGTGCCATCATGAATACGCTGGCGCTGTGGGACACCGAAGAACTCCTCGGTGTCGGCGGCTTCGACCCCAGGGATCGAAAACCGCGTACATCGGACCACTATGCGAGCAGCAATGCCGGCGTGGGCGAATTCATTCCACTCTTGAGGATGCGCGAGAAACTTGGGAGGCCCGTGCTCGCCATCGCCACACCGGTTGCACATGGCCCTGTCGACATTCCATCGGATCGCCAGGAGCTGCATAAGAAGAAAATTGCGTCCAAGCGCGCACGCATAGAAGGTATGCTCAAGGAGATTGGCAGGAGCGCTGCCGATTTACGAGCGTGCATCATGCACTAGTTTGCAGGGGGCCGGTCGATGACCGGCCCTTTATTGTTTTTCAATTTTCAAAGCGAAACGGGGCGCGAGGGCCCCGTTCGTAGCTTGGCAGGCGTGACGCCTTGGCGTCAACGCGATACGACCATGAGTCGCGAGCATACCCAGGAAAACTGCGTCATCACGTGGGTGTTCATCTCGAGAACAGCGTGTACGATGGCGAGCTGAGCCATCATCTGCTTCGTGAACTCCTTGTGGACGAGCTCGATGGGGATCGGAAAGAATGGGGACATAATCATTTCCCTCCTCCACGATAATCAAACACCATCCCACAGATATGACCAACTGTGTTATCCACTTTTCGTCAGAGGTTCAAACACCCGTTTTTTCATGCTTTCGGCCACGATGTCCCAATCATATTTCTGTGCCGCAAGCTCTCTGGCATTTTTTCGTATTCTCTCGGTGAGGATTGGGTCGCCCATATATTTTGCGACAGCATCAGCGACCGACTTCGGATTGTGGACTTCACAAAAAATACCCGTCGGCTCGGAATCGGGCTCATGGTCAGGGTCGGTAAGAAAGTCCGGGATACCACCGACAGGTGTCGCGACCACTGGTATGCCGGCCGCAAACGCTTCCACAAATGCATTTCCAAATCCCTCGATGACTGACGGCCTGACAAAGATGTCGGAGATTTTATAGTACAGAGGAAGATCGCTATGGTCGATGTGCCCTGCAAAAGTCACTCGCTGTTCGACACCAAAAAGAGAGTGCTCGTATTGTGTCTTCGACTCCGCGAGAAAGGACGAGTCTGGATGCGGTGAATAAAAACACGTCTCCCATTTTTTTGCCGAAACGCGCCTTCAATTCTGCGAGCTCATCTCCGGAAACTTCTCGAGAGAATTTCGCCACGTCGACTGCATTGGGTATGACGAAAATTTCCTTTTCGTACCCAATACTGCGCACCTCTCGCTCAATGAAGTGAGAAATGGTCTTAATCTTGTCCGCCTTCGTGTACACCTTTTTGTAGAGCCACCATATGAGTCGCAGTATCGGACGACGCTTCGGCATATCGGCAAACGCACGGCCATCTTGGAGCTCAAGAAAGTAAGGTATCCGGGGACGCAGGTACTTGAAGAAGATCGCACCAAAACCAGCCGAATTAGCCATCATCGCCCAAGTCATATCGTATGCATTCTTCCGACTCAGCATGTACGCTTTTGCGCATGCGGTAAATGGAAAGAGCGTCTTCGCGAGCCGCAAGGTAAGCGGAAGATTTCGGTCTGAAACTTGAGCGCCTTGTATCGACGGACCGACGCGATAGATCGTGATATTGCCTCTCTTTTCGACCTCCGGGAGTGAGCTGTCAAAGCGGAGTGTCACCATGTCAAAGGCGTACTCTTCTGGACTCACACGGTCGGTAATTTCCTTTATCGCAACCTCAGCTCCGCCCACGAAGGGGTGGTATGTCAGCGAAAATATAAGTATCCGCTTCATGTGCCCTGTTTCTTGAGTGACTCGATATACTCTTTGACGGTCATTTCGGGCTTCCACCCAAACTCTTTCTCTATGCGTGTAGTGTCCACTATAGAATCCATGCGATTGCCCTTTCGCTCCGGAAGCATCACGATATTGTCGGTAAACATCTGAGCAATTTCGAGAATCGAGTACACCTCCGGGCTCGCTATGCCATACTCATCGCCGGTACCTTTCTCACCAATCATGAGGAGTGCGCGGACTGTATCCCCCACGTACGTCAGCCGACGCTGCTGCGTTCCCGGGGAAACCACTGTAATCGGCTCTCCCTTTGCGTACTGCGTCTTGAAACGCCCCATCACCGATGCATATGGACCCTCTGAGAGCTCCCGTGGGCCATAATTATTCGAGAAGTACGCGATGGCATACTCGAGCCCGTACCATGCGCCGTAATTGGCGACGAGCTCGGTATTGCTCGATTTCATCCACGCGTAGGGTGATTGATTGCGACCCGCACCGTCATCGGAGAATTTGGTGCTTGAGCCCGCATACACGAGCTTACACTTCCGTTTGCGCCAATACTCCAGTACACGAAAGGTTCCTTCCACGTTGGATTCCCATACAAGCGCAATATCGTTAAAACTCTGTTCGACACGAGAGTACTCGCCCAGGTGAAAAATAATTGTCGGATTTTCTTTGCCAAGCAGTTGCTCAATATCCTTTGTACTTCCTTGTACGTATTCAGCCCCACTGATATGACTTTCCGTTTTACCTATGAAGTAGTTATCAAGCGAAACAACTCGATAGCCTTTGCTCAGGAGGAGCTCAGTAAGATGCGAGCCGATAAGCCCCGCCCCGCCCGTCACAATGACCGTCTTCTGCTCTGCCATGTTGAGAAGACTACACCCCATGAGATAACCTGACAACGCGCGCTCAAACTCATAAGACACTTTATCTCACGGGGTACACTGCTTATTGTGAATCCTCAATCACGTCCCATTCCTTGCGGCGCATACGTCTCGTTACTATCGCACCCGCCCC
>VMEY01000038.1 GCA_007375785.1 Parcubacteria group bacterium Athens0416_74
CGTCTACAAGTAACGGGAGGAATAAAATGTCCGATACAAAGCAAGAGTCGAGCGTCTCAAAGGGATTCGGCTTCGGCGTCGGTTTTCTTGCGGCGATTGCGGTGGTAAACCTTGTCATCCTCGGCCTGATGTTAATCATCGCGCCCGAACGGCTCGCGGCTCGGCTGCACGGTGCGGTCATCGGGACTCCAGGCAGCGGCTATGTGGCGGGTGCACCTGTCAATGCGGCAGAATGCACCGCGCGCGGTGGCAATGTCGTCTACGGCGGCAAGGGGTGCAGGAACTACCGGTGACGAATTGGTCTTTACAACAAGGGAAGCGGCCTCGCCTCAGGCCTGGCCGCTCCCATCTACTTCTTGAAAATCCGATACGGTTTGATACATCGAACTGTGCCGGACTTTCACGAAAGGCGTGAAAGCACCAGCTCATTGAGGGAGAGAATACAGATGACAAAGATTGTAAGGTTGCTATTCGGGATGGCGTTGCTCGCCGTCTCGCAGATGGCTATGTCGCTCGAAGCGTCGGCACAACGCCGGTGCGGCGATTTTATCCAGAACGGCACCATCTACGTCGCGAGTCGCGCGAGGGATTGTGACCGCGGCACTTCCTGGCAAAGGGATCGGCGCGGAAACCGCATCTGGGGCATGTCGCGCGCCTCATCGCATCGGTCGTATTACAAGAGTCGACAGTACTCGGCTCGGCAGTACGGGCGTACGCGTTCGTACGGGTATCGTCCTGCAGCGGTTGCGGTGGCTACGACCAATTACATCCCCGGTGCGCCGAGAAACGTCTCGGAGTGCTACGCTCGCGGTGGCACGCTCGCCAACGGCGGACGCGGATGTGCCGGTTATCGCTGAAGTTCTTACCGGAAGCGGCCTCGCCTGAGGCCTGGCCGCTTCCCAAGATTTTTCTCCCACACTTGCGAATATCATTTCAGAGGTATATGCCTCTGGATAGTCTTCGGAAGAAGATAAGTTGAGCCGTCCGAACCGAAAGGGGAGGACATCCAGTTCTACGACAATGCCCATGATGGGCGAAGGAGGATCAGATGACGAAGATTTCAGTGATTGCAGGGCTTGCTCTGCTGGCGCTTTCCACCTGCGCTTTCGCTCAGGATTCGCAGGTGGCGCCGTCTGCCGAACAGCCGGTGGTTGTGGAGACGCGTCCTTTACCGGTCGCGCCGCCCTTGCCTGTGGCTCCGCCCATGGCTATTGAACAGCCTGCGCAGCCGACCGCTCAGTCCGCGATTCCGGCTCCTGCTCCCGCTCCAGCGGCGGAGTGTCAAGTGCCGGCTCCGGTGCGGAAGACGGTGGCCCGGAAGCATCACCGCAAGCATTCGTGCAAGCCGGCCCGTCTGGCCCGTGCGACCGCTCCGGCTGTGGTGCAGAAAATGGAGCCCGTCACGAATGTGCAGACGATTATCGAGAAGACAATCATCAAGCGCATCATCGTGAACGAGCCGACGGTCATCATCCAGTCACCGCCAGCAATCGTGCGGCAGCCTTGCCCGGGTCCGTGTGCACGTCCGGTCAGCGTTTGCGGGCCGCGTCCGTGCTCGAATCAGGCGCAGTCCGCGAACGCAGCTCCTGGTCAGCCCGGTGGGGGATATATCCCCGGCGCTCCGCAAAACGCGCAGGAGTGCATCGCGCGCGGCGGCCAGCTCGCCAACGAAGGTCGCGGTTGCGCCGGCTACCGCTAATCTCCAAGTTCTATCCTAGGCGACTCGTTCGCCCGGGCAGCCCATTATCTCGGGCATCCGAGAGGCTCCATCTCACGATGGGGCCTCTTTCTTTTTATACTTGACAAACCATTAGTATCTGCTATAATAGATAGAGTACTGCAAACCCGCTTCGCGAAAGCGAAGCATCGTTCTCAAAGCGCCCAATCCGGGCATCATAGAGGAGACTTCCATGAACAAGTTGTTCACACTGACTGCCGCTGCTGCCGCTCTCGCTCTGTCCGCCACATCTGCGTTCGCGCAGGACGTCGGCAGGTCGAAAGACATCGTCGAGCCCAACGTGCCCGCCGCTGCCGCTCCGGCACCGGGTCCGGTGTCGACGTTCCCGACCGTGACCGCGGTGAGCTGCAAACTCATCTCGGTGTCCGTCCCGGCGATGTCGAAGGACAAGCCGGCGACGTACGATGTCCTTGTCAAGGACAACACGGCTGGACTGCTCGACGAGATCAAGGCCTGCAATCCGAAAGCCGCCATCGCCAAGTTCAAGGCGAATTCGGCGACGGTGAAGGTCACGCAGAGCGTCACCGACAGCCAGGCCTACTTCAAGGTTCCGTCCGATCGCGCCGCCCGCCTCATCCTCTCGTTCTCGACGAGTCAGGCTGACTGGAAGGCCGAACGGTTCTGGGACAGCGCTGGTCCGATCGGTAATCGCACCGAAGTGACCCTCGTGGTCGCGCAGGCCGGCGAACAGACCAAGTAACTGACGCAGGTCAGTCTCCCGGTGGTGACAGCGAACTCGTTCGCTGTCACCACCACAATCTTTTTCGCAAACATCTGTCTTTCGAATAGAAAGTCGACGGACAGATTTTTACGAACCCTTTGGTCAAAAGGGAAGTAGGAGTCGGGGACGTATGAAGTGCACATGACCTTGACAAAGGTGATAATGCATGATAGTACGCTCACATTAGCAAGGGTAGGAATTAGTTAATAGAAACAATTATATGAACATCAATAAAATATTCGCAGTTGGTCTCTGCGTCGTGGTATTCGGCATCATGCCGGTCGCCGCGAATGCCCAGTATGACGACGGATTTTTTGATTCTGGAGTCAGCTACGACTCGTCCAGCTGGAGTGGTGGCTACGACTCTGGCTTCTACGATTCCGGCGTAAGCTACGACTCATATGACTACGGCAGTGGATACGACTCGGGTTACTTCGACTCTGGCGTAAGCTACGACGGTTACGACTACGGCAGTGGATACGACTCGGGTTACTTCGACTCTGGCGTAAGCTACGACGGTTACGACTACGGCAGTGGATACGGGATTTCCCGAATACGTACTCGGATTTCCCAACGGATTGCGGTGGCTCACCATGCAACTACTCGGATTTCCCAACCACGTACTCGGACTTCCCGACCTACAGCGACTTCCCAACCACGTACTCGGACTTCCCGACGTACAGCGACTTCCCATCGGACTGCGGCTCGAGCTGTGGCCAGATGACATACAACGAGTCGTGTGGTTGCTACGAGACCTCATATGGAGGTGGTAGCTATGGCGGCGGATTCGGCGGCAGCTCTGGCGGTGGCTTCAAGATGCCTTCCTTCGGTGGCATGTCCATTGTCCCTCCGAGCTACCCTACACCTCCTCGTCCTACCCCGACTCCGACCTACCCTCAGCCGACGCCTCCGCGTCCTACCCCGACGACTCCGTCGACTCCAATCAACATCAACAACGTAAACACGAACACGAACACCAACACGAACGTGAATACGAATGTGACGACCGTCACACCAGTTACTCCGGGCCCAATCGTGCAGTACGTCTATCCGTACACGCAGCAGTACCCGTCTCAGGCACCGTTTTGTGTCATCACTGCAAGCAATCAGTACAACTACGGCAACGGCATGATAACGCTCACGTGGAGCTCAAGTGGAGCCACGAGTGCATACATCACGCCAGGACTTGGCCAGGTTGCTCCCAACGGTTCGACGACACTCTACGGGTACAACAACACCGTGTACACCATGACAGTCTCCGGTCAGGGCGGTTCGTACACCTGCCACACGCAGTCGTACGTCAATCCGATAACGCCGGTGAGCCCGTACGTATCGCTTACGCAGATACCGTACACAGGTCTCGCACTTGGTCCTATCGGCAACGCGCTCTACTGGATGGGTCTCATCTCAGTCGCAGTAGCCGGTGCGTACCTCTTGGTCTACTACAAGGGTGGCATGCTTGCTCTCGCAGGCCAGACACTCTCGGCCTCGATGGCACGACGCTCGCAGGAAGAGGAAGCTGCGCCAGCGGAAGCTCCTCATCAGGAAAAGGTAGCGGCTCTTGCTCACCTTCCTGTGCAGGAAACGACGACTCGTGACGCGATGAAGATTGTCCGCTCGGAAGACGGCACTCCTCGCCTCGTCATCTCTCGCGCCTAACTGCCGCCGCCTGTCCTGCAAAGCCTAGGCGAAGCAGGACCCAGCTCCAGCCCTCTTTCGTGAAAACGGAAGTAGGTAACAAAGTGAACGCAAAACCGCCCCGAGAGGGGCGGTTTTGCGTTGCGGTAGAAGTCTACGAGCGAGAGGAAATCTGATGCTTGAATTTTGCGACGAGGTCGGGGATAGCGAGCACTTCTTTGCTGCCGTCGCGACCTTCGAGAGTCGCAGTCGCTGCCTCGACTTCTTTGTCGCCGAGCACGAGCGTATAGGGGACTTTCTCGAGCTTGCCCTGCCGTATGCGCTTGCCGAGACTATCATCGGCATCGATTTCCGCGCGAATCCCCGCTTCACGGAGTTGCGTGAGGACTTCCGAAGCGTATGCAGCATGCTTCTCAGAGACGGGAAGTATCTTGGCTTGCACCGGCGCGTTGGCATACAGAAATCGTATTGCACCGTAAACGCGGTGTCTTCCTTGCCGTTTACGTTCTTCATTTGAATATCGATCTTGGGGCCATAGAATGCAGCTTCGTCTTTCGCCTCTTCAAACTTTTCACCGCGCGCCTTGAGTACTTCGCGCAAGAGGTGTTCACCCTTTTCCCATGCTGCATCGTCCCGGAAATATTTTTCGGTATTCGAGCGGTCGCCGAGCGAGAGGCGGAAGTGGTAGTTTTCACCCATGACGAGACCGAAGACTTTTGCGACATCGACGATGAGGTCGAGCGCCTTTGCCACTTCTTCAGCCGCCTGTTCTTCCGTAGCGCAGATGATGTGCGCATCAGCAAGGCAGAAAGAGCGCACCCGCTGGAGGCCCATGAGCTCGCCGGACTGTTCGTAGCGGTAGAGCTTGGCGAGCTCTGCAATGCGCATCGGGAGTTCGCGGTAGCTGTGCGGCTTTGCAAGGTAGAGCTCAAAATGATGCGGGCAGGTCATCGGGCGGAGCATGAACTCTTCGTCGTCGACTTGGATGGGCGCGTACATCGAGTCCTTGTAGTGTGGGTAGTGACCGCTCTTTCGGTAGAGGTCGAGCTTGGCGATGTCGGGTGTGTAGACGTGGAGGTAGCCGCGCTTGATTTCCTCATCGACGATGAATCGCTCGAGCTCACGGCGTATCACGGCGCATTTGGGTGTCCAGAGGGGGAGACCCTTGCCGACGGCATCGGAGAAGGTAAAGAGGTCGAGCTCCTTCCCTAGCTTCTTGTGGTCTCGCTCGTGTGCATCGTGTTCCATACAAATTTCTCTATTTGGCCAATGATAGCAGTATTCTAGGCCTCTGCGCAAAAAGATGCGGCGCGACCCCCGGAGAGTCGCGCCACAGATATCTCGGCAGCTCCTAGGCTGCGACGGAATTCAGCTTGAATGCGGAGATTGAATTTCCGAAAGCGATGGTCGCCTTCTCGTCGTCGTCCCGCGGGGTGCCGTTGCAGATTCGACCGTATCGACCCCGTTGTTTTCGAATGAGGTCGTACAGTCGCACCATCTTCTTGATTTCGAACTTCGCGCCCTCGGCGGTCAGCACCGCTTTCTTGAGCGCTTCGATGAAATCCTGGTCCGTGACGTTCTGCGCGAACTCCTCGGGGCGCTCACCGAGCGCATCGAGTTGTTTTATGCAGTTGAATACGAGTTCGACCTTCTTGTGCGGGTCAACACGTTTCGTTCCGACAAGAACTTCCGAGACTTCCCGGAATATCTCGACGTCGAAGGGTTTGCTTTCCATTCCACCTATCCCTTTTTGTGCTCGCACTCCATGTATGTGTGCGTGGGCGTACGATAAACCCTCACGCGCTCATGTCAATACTTTTTCCGCCTTTTTGTATAAAAAACAAAAGGGACGGCTGCTTTCGCAACCGCCCCCCTGCCATTCTTGATGTACTTCTCGCGTCAGATTGCGAGTGCCGCCTCAGAGACCTCCTTCGCCTTCGCCTTCGCATCGTCCACCGCGTTGACGAGGACAGGCACCAGCTTTGCGAGCTGACCGACGAGCGAATCGACGGCGTCGGCCCTCGGGCGCTTCGCGAAGGTGCGGAGATCTTCCGCAAGGATGCCCAGGTTGACCGCGTAGGGCTCGAGGTATTTCGCGAGATTGTCGAAGCGAACCGGGTCCTTCGCCTGCAAGTCGCCAATCAGCTTGGCGAACGAGTCAGCGGCAATCGCAGCTTTCTCGGGCTCCTTCTGCCAGCGGCCGTACTTCGTCAGCGCCACGGCGGTGATCGCCGAGGTGAGCATGAAGGTAGCAGTCGGCGAACCCTCGTTCTTCGGCGTGTCGCGCGGCTCGTCGTTCAGGGACTGCTTCATGCTCCGCATGAACTCGCCGAGGGGCGACTGTGCCTGCTCGGAGCGACCAGGCTTGCCGGGGCCGAAGAAGTCGGCGAAGTCGTCGAACGCACTGCGGCCGCCGTGGCGATCGGAGTAGCGCATCGCGTTCTTGAGCTGATCGAGGTCGAGGCCGCCATCGCCGCGAAACGCTTCGACGGTCGAACCGGAAATGACGTGGTTGCCGTCGGGCATTTCGTGCAGTTTGGGATTGGCCATTCCGGCCATGGTCGTCTTGATCTCATCCAGCGTCTGCTGGGGCAGCTTCGTGCCCCTCGCCTTGGCGGCTTCGTCGAGCGCCGTCATGATGGCGTCGACACCGGTGGCGATGACCTTGCCGCCCTTGAGTTCGGCGTTGCCGAGGATTGCTGCCATTGAAGCCGCAAAACTGGCAAAACCTCCGCGTGAGGAATTCCGTTCGGAATCGTGACGCATCTGCGTGTCTTTCTCTATTGAGGGTGTTGGTGAATGGCACTGACCAAGTACCCGTGCCGACGGCATAAAAACACATAATAGGCGGATGCGCAAGGGGTCTAGAGCGCCTTCGCTTTTTCGGCGACGAAGCTCGGCGTGCCGTTTCTTTCAGAGATTTTGCCTTTGAGCATAATGCATTGGCCGGGTGCGAGGATGGTCTCGTGCTCTTTGAGCACTCGGGGGAATGCCACGACCTCAATGTTGTCAGAGAGGTCGGCGACCTTGAGAAACATCATGCGCTCTCCGTTTTTTGTCAGGATAGACTGCACGGTCTCCACGAATCCTGCGATGACGGTCTCGACGCCCTTGAGGTGTTCTTTCGCGTGCTTGATGCTGTTCTTCGCGTTCTGAAGCTTCGCTGCGTGCTTGTCGAGCGGGTGCCCTGATATATAGAGCCCGAGCAGCTCCTTCTCCCACGTGAGCTTCTCATCGAGATGCATCGGGGGCGCGTCATCCAATTTGATTTTTGATGCAGGAGAGACCGACGCGCCAAAAAGCGAGCCCTGGTCGATGGGAGCCTTCATATGTTCTTTGTGGAAGGTGAGAAGGCGCTCAGCGTTGGCGAGAAGCGCGCCCCGCTCACCGAATTCGTCCATAGCGCCGCTCTGGATGAGTGACTCGAGCGATTTTTTGTTGAGATTCTTATCCGGATTGCGAGAAATAAAATCGGATACGTCGGTGAATTTCCCTCCTTTTTCGCGCGCTGCGATTATGGAGTTTGCGACCCCCTCGCCAAAATTCTTTATCGAGTAGAGCCCGAAACGTATGGTCGCATCATCTATCACCGTGAAGGTACCCATGCTCTCGTTGACCGACGGTGGAAGTATGGAGATGCCCATGTGCTTGCACTCCGCGACGATTTCGGCGATTTTCTCCACATCTCCCGCGTCGGCAGTGAGTACCGCGGCCATGTAATCGACGGGGAAGTTGGCTTTCATGTACGCGGTCTTGTAGGCGAGGTTGCCGTACGAAGCGGCGTGCGCCTTATTGAAGCCGTAGGCGGCAAACGTCTCTATTTGCTCCCAAAGCTTCGTGACGGATGCAGGCTTCATGCCGTGTTCGATGCATCCTTTTGTGAAGTGCTCTTTTTGCGCTGCCATCTCCGACTGGATTTTCTTTCCCATCGGGATCGATTTCTGGTATTCCCTTGATGGCAAGGGATACGACGGATTGGGCACGGTTACCAACACAGTAAGCACTGATTCCCCGGAACGGCAGATTCAGGATCTCAGCCTGACATTCAAACCGGTAAAAGCACGCTATGTCCAGGTTATTGCCAAAACCCTGGGCGTCTGTCCTCCCGGTCATGCCGGAGCCGGCAACAAATGCTGGATGTTTCTCGATGAAATCGTTGTAGAATAAAAAAATACCCCGATGAAGAAAGCAATTGCCTCACTCATAATGATTTGCGTAACAATCTATGTTTTTCCGCAGCACGATTATCACAGTAAATACTATCCACCCACCGATCCGTTGGTTCAAAAGAAACTTGAACAATGGCAGGACCTGAAATTCGGGTTGCTCATGCATTGGGGACGATACAGCCAGAAGGGAATCGTTGAATCCTGGTCAATCTGCGCCGAAGATGAGGATTGGTGCCGAAGGGATATGGATGACTATACGGCCTATAAAAAGAGCTATGAGAATCTCCAGAGAACCTTCAACCCCGTGAAATTTGATCCCGGTAAATGGGCAGAGGCTGCGGCGGATGCCGGAATGAAATATGTTGTTTTTACTACCAAGCATCACGATGGTTTCTGCATGTTCGACAGCAAATACACAGATTATAAGATTACCGGGGCAAAGACGCCTTTCCACGCGAATCCTAAATCAAATGTTGCAAAAGAAATCTTCAACTCTTTTCGTGCAAAAGGCTTGTGGACAGGTGCGTATTTCAGCAAGCCCGACTGGCATTCCGAATACTACTGGTGGCCGAACTTTGCCACGCCGGACCGAAATGCCAACTATTCCATCAGCAAATATCCTGAGCGCTGGGAGAATTTTGTTCAGTTCACGCATAACCAGATCATGGAGCTGATGACGGATTACGGCCCGATGGATATTTTGTGGCTCGATGGCGGATGGGTTCAGAAAATGACTCAGGATGAGGTGAATGCCTATGTTCACTCGCCAAACTATAAGTTTATGCACATTCAGAACCAGGACATCCGGATGGATGAACTGGCCGCTAAGGCCAGGGTGAAACAACCCGGCCTTATTGTGGTTGACCGGGCTGTGGAAGGTCCGAACCAAAACTACCTGACCCCTGAAAACACCGTGCCGAAAGAGATGCTGCCCTATCCCTGGGAATCCTGCATGATCCTTGGCGGCGGTTGGTCCTATTCATTTGATGCAAAGTATATGAGCGGCAGAAAAGTCATTCACCTGCTTACGGATATTGTTGCAAAAGGCGGTAACCTGCTGCTGAATATCGGTCCGAGCCCCGAAGGAACCTGGGATGAGGGGGCTTATCAGGCTTTGGCAGAAACGGGGAGCTGGATGAAAGTTAATGGTGAGGCAATCTACGGAACCCGCAAGGTTGCTCCGTATTACGACGGCCCGCTGTACCATACGGAAAAGAAGGATGGCAGCGCTCGTTACCTGATCTATTGTCTGAAAGAAGGAGAGAGCATTCCGCCGGAAGTTGCGGTCAGGGGTTATGTGCCAAAGGCAGGAGCAACAATCGATATTATCGGATTTAAAGGATCTGTCAGATATCAGAAGAGCGGTGACGGTATTCTGGTCAGACTGCCTGGATCCTTTAGTCAAAAAGCAGGTTTACCGTTTGCCTTTGTTCTAAGGATACGGTAACTTTGGATCAACCATGTTCTCCAGAAAAAAGAAGCCCCTCCAAACCTCCGAAGAGCTGAATTATATTATCAGCAATCTTCCGGATTTAATTGTGCGATTGAACCGGGAGAAGGTCATCACTTTCATTAATCCTGCTTCAGTAATATTCCTGGGCCGCGCCCCCGAAGATCTGCTGGGATTGAATTTCTACAGGGTATTCAATCATTCCGATAAACCGGTTATCCCGGAGGCAATCCTGGAAAAGGTTTTTGTCGACCATAATGCCGAGATCCTGGAGAGTTATTTCACCAGCGACGACGGGCATCAGATGCATATCGAGATCCGGATTTTACCCGACCCCGTTCCGGGTAATAAGGAGGAGCACATTATCCTGATGATTCGGGATATAACGATAAAAAAAGAAGCCGAGCGCAAACTGATCCTGGCTAAACAACATGCAGAGGAGAGCGACCGTTTGAAATCAGCTTTTCTCGCCAACATGTCGCATGAAATCCGTACCCCGCTCAATGCCATCGTTGGATTCTCCCAGATCATACTGGAGGATGACCTGGAAACCGAGGAGAGGTCACGCTATTTCGAATACATTTATCAGAACAGCAATCAATTGATCGGCCTGGTCAACGATATCATTGACATATCAAAACTCGAAAGCAACCAGCTGATCATACGATCCTCCCCAACCAATCTGAACCAAATATTGCAGGAAGTTCAGGAATTGGCCGAAAATGAAAAGAAGATCCGTTCGAAATCACATCTTCTGATT
>VMEY01000039.1 GCA_007375785.1 Parcubacteria group bacterium Athens0416_74
AGAAGAGATTGGTGGTGGTGGCGTTGCCCAGCGAGACATTCCCGCTTGAGGTGAGATTCGCTGCGGTGAGTGTCGTACCATTGAACGTAAGGTTCGACGAATCAATGAAGGAGCCGCCAGTAGTCGCGTATGGTACTCGTCCGCTCGTGAGAGATGAGACCGTGAAATTGCTTGTACTTGCGGTGGCAAAATAACCCGTGCCCGAGACCGTGAGCGCCGTCGTGCTCGCATACGGGAATGTATTTGCAGTGGTCGCTGTGGATGTGATTGCTCCCGCGATATTGAGTGCGCCACCAAATGTGTTGGTGCCCGTGGTGGTAAATGCGCCGACGATAGTGGACGAAGCTTGCGATACAAAGCCATTGGTAAATGTGCCGAGACCCGTTTGTGTGAGAGCGCCGAGGACGCTGAGTGAGCCGAACGATGCACTTGTGGAGAAGAGGTTGGTTGAGCTCGCGGTGGTGGAGAAAATATTGGTGGTCGTCGCATTCGCGAGTGTCGTGTTGCCGGTGACACCGAGAGTCCCTGCCACCGCGAGATTGCCCGCCGAGTCGATAGTCGTCGTCGCCGTACCGCCGAAGTACGCCTTATCGAAAACCGAGAGTCTGGTCGACGACGCTTGCGTTACAAGGAGGCGATTTGTGGAGGTCGAGAAAGTAAAGTTCGTCGCATCCTGTCCGAGCACCGTCCCATCTCCTATGAAGAGAATCGAACCTGTAGTCCCGTTCGTCACTTCTCCGTTTATCTCCGTCGAGCCAACATTCTTCCAGGCACTTCCGTTGTACACGTTGAGCTTATTGAGCGAGCTGTCGAAAACGGTAAGGCCGGCGGCAGCCGAGCCTATAGCATTTTTCTGCGCCGTCGTCATACGGGGCGGCAGGAAGCCCTTGCTTGTCGAGTCAATCTGGAACACTGCTGATGCGTCGACAGATGATGCGCCTATACCAGTGGTACCGGCCACGAAGAGATTGCCGGCGCTATCGAAAGTACTTGTCGCAGAGCCACCGAAGTATGCTTTATTGAATACCGAGAGCCTCGTGGTCGACGCCTGAACAAGTGACAAGAGGCCAGAAAGGTTCGTCGTGCCGGTTACCGTAAGATTTCCGACAGTCGATATATCGGAATTCGATATGTATGAAGAACTTGTACCGACTTTGAGCAACCCTTGTATGTTCACGTTTCCCTCAAACGTAGAAGTCGCTGTCACGCCCGAACCTCCGATATATATCGGGGCATCGACGGCGAACTTTGCCGAAGGCGACGACGTGCCTATGCCGACCCAGCCATTGCTGTTGATGTGAAATACAGTGGAGGTGGAGAAGCCGGACGTCGATGAGGAGATTGTGAAGAGCGGAGATGTGCCGCCTGCTACTCCGGCCACCGATAAACGCGCCCAGGGTGTCGATGTGCCGATGCCGAAATTGCCTTGTACGGTCGATGCAGTCGTTGTACCGGTCACTACGAGCGAACCATTCACAGTCGTGGTGTCGGATATAGAATCCCCGAACGTCGCATTACCCTCGACGGTGAATGACGACGCGCTTGTGGTCGAAAGCGTGACAGAGCCAACCGATGTCAGATTGTTCACAAATACATCGCCTTCCGCGTCAACGAGAAATTTCACAGAACCTCCAACAGCAGCCGCAAAGAGGTTGGTATCCCCAGTCGCCGATGCAGGGTTGATGACAAACGATGCATCAAAAAGATTTGAGTTGGCTGCTCCTATCGCCCAAGAACCAAACGTGTGAGCAAGTGTCGGCACGCGCGTACCCAGGATTCCTCCGGCGAATGTGGAGGTCGCAGTCGTCGAAGTCGCGTTAAATGACGGGGCGGATACCTCACCATAGCTGCTCAATGCATTTATAATCGCGCTCGTGAAGCGCCCGATAGACGCGAAGAAGTTTGTCGACGTCGCATTGGTGCCCGTCGCGTTCACCCATGTAAGGTTGGTCGTAGATGCGGTGACCGCCGAGATAAAGCTTGTTGTCGCATACGTATTGGTGAGGAGTGAAATCGTGGAAGAAGAAATCGATATCGCACCTGGTATCGAGAGCGTGCCCTCGACTGTAGTATCGCCGGTAACCGTGAGATTCCCCGTAACGGTGGTTGTGGCGAGGCTTGATGTAGCAGTAGCGCTCAGCGACGTCGCGGATACTGAGCCCGCGAAACTGCTACCCGAAATTGTCGCATCTTCGATAGTAGAGCCACTGATAGTGCCCCCAGAGAACGTGGAATCGTCTATAGTCACGGAACCTAATTTGTCGATATTGTTGCTCTGCGCGATAAGATTGTAGTTGTTACTTATCGTGGTATTACCGCCACCTGAAGAGCCCGTCAGACGACCTGACAGCGTGGTCTCAAGTGTCGAAAGCCTTTGATTCAGGTAGTCTTCCGAAATTCCTCCTACCTCCGAAACGATTCGTTCTGTCTCGACAAATCTCTCGATGACGGTCACTGGCGATGGCTCCCTCGGTGCCACTGACGGACGCACTGCAGTCGTCGGCACCCTTTGCGCGTTCACTAAAGTCTTCTGGGTACCCCGTGCGTATGGCGCAATTTCTATGGAGACGGAAGATCCGTCAATGGGCGTAAGTGCGATTGAATTTGTCACAGAATCAGGGAATGCAATGGCATACACCAAGTCATCGATGCTAGAGTTAATCGCCCGCGCAATGTTGCGCAACGTGTCAGGGATGAAAGCGAGCGCTACGCCGGAAACTTGCGCAAGCGCCGCGTTGGGATTTTCCGCAGCAAAAAACATCTTCTCTCTCGAACGCTCGAGAAGCGCAGTGGCCCCCCCTCGCGTGATGCGCACGTACGCATCTGAGACAGAGTCGGCACTACCCTGGATAGAATCCATTGCAAACCGCGCATATGACGGATCGACAAGCGCGTATGTACCAAATGTCATTGAAAATGCGACAATGAGCGCCACGAACTTTTGAAGAAACTCCGCAAACGGCGTAAGCGTGTGAACTGGCACGTGCATACCGCCGTGACCAAGTGCTCGCACTACAGCCTCGTGTACACCCGAGGGCGTAGCAAGCATAGACGGCGCGAAGCGCATTGCGCCATCTCCGCGAGCAAGAGCTTTTGTATGCAAAGCACGCTGCACTTGGAGCGCGTGAGAAGTGAGACTTTGTGTCACACGCGGACTGCGCACACCGCCACAATCAACACGACGTATCGGAATAGAATGCTCAGTTGGTGTCGGCTGAAGAGGCTGCGGTATGACTGGCTGGGAGTCAGTCGAAGCGGGTGGCACTACCCGATGTGCCAAAAAGTACTCCTTTGTGCGCTCGCTTGAGAGCTGACCCCTCCGAATCTCCTTTGCATGATTTTGCTCGATTAAGAAATGCTTGAGCGAGTCTTCATGCACGTACCAATTTTTTCCGATACGTCGCCCTTTCACCTTGCCGTCTCGGCACAAACGTGCGACATAGTCGCGAGACAGGTCGGCTGTCGAAGAAGCTTCGGCCGCCGAAATGAATCTTTGTCCATCAAAAAATATTTCGTCACTCATGAGTATCTTTTCATGTGGTCGGGCATGCGATTTATCTAGTATTTTACTAGTCTTTTCGGCTATCGGACGTATAAAGGACGTTTATTCGTGTGGACAACATTGAACGAAATTTTTATCGGACATTTTTTCGTCCGATTGATAAAAACATCTCATAGTGCGAGTACATTGTAGAAATATCAGCGAGGGAGAGCTCTCTACATGCACAAACATCCACAATCTTGACCGCTTGATGCTGAACTGCTCGTCGATTCTTTAGTGCAAAGCATCGCCTCGCCTAAACGAGGTACACAGCAGAGCCATTTTGTCGGCTTATCTCTGATTAAAGCGGATACATTACCGACTTTTTACTCACAGCTCCGGACATAAATATAAAAACGCTCACGTGAGCGCCTCCTGCGTTCGAATATGCAGCACCTACTTTCCACGGATATACCGTATTTCCGGCGAAACCATGTTTTCGACGAAATCTCCGATACTCTCAAAGCCTGCGGAAGCCGCTGCCGTCATCGAGTCTTTCAGTATCACGTCCGTCGAATTCCCGCGGAAGAATGCGTACAGAGATTCCGACTTAATCGAAACGAAACCATACGAGACCACGATTACCACAGTCAATGCTGCGACTGCTTTTGTGGCTTTATTTATAGTGATTGCGGATGTGCGTATTCTTCGCGACGTTCGTCTACCCGCGTTCTGGACGGGAGTTGGCGAGCTCATGTGTCGAACAACACGTATGGGCACCGAATGCGGCTCAGCGTGAGGACTCTTTACTGAGGCGGGTTGCTCTGGTTTAGCGAGAAGTACTGGCATCAAGTGCCGGTCTTCGCGTATGTACGTGAGATATGGCTCGTGAGAGTGCACAACCTGCTTTTGCACTGGCATCTCGGCATCCGACGGCCGTTGTAGCCCGACTGAATCAGCTTGGACCGCGGCGAGAAGTGAATCCTTTTGCGTTTTATGAGCCAGCAAGCCCTCTCTTTCCACGTACCAGCGATTCCCGACCTGTCGAGAAAGAATCTTGCCGCCACGGGCCAGCTGGCCCACGTAGTCGGGATTGTAGCCGGTCAGCTTGGCAGCTCGTGCTGCAGATACGTAGTCCTTGCCGTCAAACGACACAATTGTGTCGAGCTCCTTAGGCGGCTGGATCGTTTCGGGAAGCTTAGGAGCAAAGCCCTCAGCGTTGCGCTTATAGCCTTCTAGAGAATCCATGGAGACGTACCAGAGTCCTCCGATGCGCTGTGCGTCGATTACGCCGGCTCGCGCAAGCTGACCCACGTAATCTTGGGCGTATCCGCACGCTTTCGCCGCGCGTTTTGAAGAAACGTACGTATTATTCCCAAGAACAATCTCATCCGACATAAGATAAGTATATCTTAAGCCACATCTCGGCAACTCGGATTGCCGAGACATCAGGGGATAAGTAAAGGGACTCGCAGTCTACGACAACGCTTGCTTCAGTAATTCTCGCAGTACGAGCGGATCACCGGCACCTCGAAGCTCTTTCATGCACTGACCCAGGAGATACTCCAGTGCAGCCGCCTTCCCTGCCCTGTACTCATCGGCTACGCTCGTATTGTGACTCACTACAGAGTCAACGACGCCCTGCAACGCTGCGGCATCGTTCTTTATCAGAAGGCCATGCTCCTGCGCGACTTCTGTCGGGGGTTTCCCCTCATCGATGCTCATTCGCAACACATCCTTTGCTACGCGCGAAGATACTCTATGTGCAACGAGCATTTCTATGAGCGTACGAAAATCACCGGCCGAAATTGGTATTTCAGCGCTATACACTGAATCTCGACTCTCGATATCTCGGACAATCTTCACCAAATCATTTGCTATGTAATTGCTTGCAAGGACCGCGAGCTTTGAGTGCTGCCCGGCGCACACTTCATCAAAAAACACGCCGAATCGCTCATCTTTCAAAAAAGCATCGGCATCTTCCGGCTTCACGCCCATGGCGATGTACCGTGCGCGACGCTCCTGAGGCAATTCAGGCAGCGTGGCGCGTATAGACGCTGCAGTCATGCCTTCGAGCTCACTGAGGCGCAAGCTCGGCAAATCCGGGTCAGGAAAATAACGATAATCTGCCCCGCCTTCTTTTATTCTCTGCGCAAAAGTCGCTTGCTTTGTGTCGTCCCACCCACGCGTCTCTTTTACAATTACTTCTCCACGTTCTAGAGCCGTGGTCTGTCTCTGTATCTCATAACGAACAGCGCGCTCCATAGCGTTAAAGGAGTTTATATTCTTAAGCTCCACATAGGCCGCTGAGCGCTCCCCTGGCTTTGCAACTGACACATTCGCTTCTACACGCATCTCTCCCTTTTCCATATTTGCCTCGCTCACCCACAGCGAGCGCAAGAGGAGCTGGAGCTCGCGAGCGAACTCTCCTGCCTGTTCTGCACTTTTGATAACCGGCTCTGTGACAAGCTCCATAAGCGGCACTCCGGCACGGTTGTAATCTATCGTCGTCTCTCCTGTCGACTCATCGTGCATCGAACTCGCTGTGTCCTCCTCAAGGTGAATACGTGTTAAGAGCTGTGCCCACTCGCAACACATGACGGACTGCTTCGCCATTGATGACCGGTAGCGTCCCGGGGTGTGCAAGGCACACTGGGCAAATGTTTACATTCGGCCTGGTCTCGTCGGGGTCGTTCTTGGAGCTACAAAACATCTTCGTCTGTGTACGAAGCTCCGCATGTATCTCCAAACCAATTGTGGGCTCATAGACAGCCATAGATGCGCAAATCCTAGCAGAGCGGTATACGCCTGTATACGTGCACAACAACGCCACTTTCACGAGTAGCTGGATGTTGGCGTGCGCATGCACAGCTAACCGTCTGTGAATGATGCAATTCAAGCTCCATGTGCATGATGCCCGTTTGAGAAATTTGTCACATCGTACATCTTGCTCTTCTTAGGCACGGTGACATAGCCTGTATGCTCGGCGAAGCGAGCTCGCCGAGATATCTCGCTATATAAAGCCATCTCGGCAGCCGAGATTACCATGCAGGCGTAGCTACATCTTGGGAACCGGGCATCGGTGCGACGCTCACAGTCGCTCAATATTAATTACATTCCTAAACGCGCGTCGAAAATGAATTGTCCTGACGCACGAATGGTCGCTAGTGTGCCATCTCATGAGTTGTAAGGCTCACGGGAGCCTAAAAATATACACGACAATCTAAGTACTCTGTAAAGGGCTGCTGAGTGAGGAATTCTTGCCTTACCCGACGATGCGCCAACCCTCAGAAAGAAGCTGCTCTGCTTTTTTGTATTTCATTTCTTTCGTCTCTGCGCCATTCGATATGATGACTTTATCGTTGCGGCCATATTCTTTTTTTATCAGAGTGTCTGACGATGCCGTGATGGATGCGACAGCTTTTGTTACAGAGCGCTGCTGAGGCGAAGATATTTGAGCGCTCGGCGTGCTCACAATATTCGGAATGAGAGAGCGAACGTGCGATGCGTATGTTTCCTCCATTGTTTGGAATAATTTCAGTCCCTCTTTTTTGTATTCGACAAGCGGGTCGCGTTGACCATACGCGGCGCTGGCCGCGAGGG
>VMEY01000040.1 GCA_007375785.1 Parcubacteria group bacterium Athens0416_74
TGACAGATAAGTGTGCTTCGTTGGAATTATAAGATGGAATGTGTTCGAGCAGAGAAACCAACTTGATAAAATGCTGGTTGCGGTTGTCGAAAGAGGCGTGGGAAGCGGACCTGCGGACTTTGGGTGCGGGATCGCTTTCGGGTGCTTTTTCGGTTTCTGTTTCAGAAGGAGGGTTCACTTCGGACTTAGGAATGGGCACGGCACGGCGGCCAAAAATAAGTCGTGTGATCTGGTAGATATCTTCAATTGTTTTTTCGTCGGCACCGCAGGCAATGGCCTGGGAGACGATATACGGACAGGTGTCGATTACCTTATTGAAGATTAACTGACGTTCGTCGACTGCAAGAGCAAGCAGATCTTCGGCATCTCCCATCTGGAGTTGGGCAGCGCCCTGCTTCTTTGGTGGAAGTGTGACGACAAGTGCGGGTAGAAGCCCTACTTTCTCGAGCTCATCGAGCACCATGGTAGCGATGTGCGATGTCCCGAAGAATGCGAAGTTGATACTACGCATGGTCTTCGGGATTATCGTCATAGAGTTCGGTGGCTTTGTCGGAATAGAGGATGCCCTCAAGATGATCCATCTCGTGCTGGAATATGTGCGCAAGGAAACCTGATGCACCTCGCATGAACGGCGTACCGTTTTCGTCGTATGCCCGCACCGTAGCCTTTGCGGCGCGCGGCACCATACCCCACTTGCCTCGTATCGAGAGACATCCTTCGTGTTTGTCGGTGCGGCCGCGGGACATTTTGAGTAGTTCCGGATTGATATAGACCTGGTCTGGTTCGACTTCGCTCGCCACAGGGGGAAGTTCAGGTTCATCATATTCACTTCGAGGATGTTTGGGCGACTTGTCCTGAGCCTGTCTAAGGAGAGCGCGACCGGAGACGATAAAGAGGCGCACCGGCTCGCCGACCTGACATGCCGCGAGTGCCACGCCAAACTCCTCCTTCGAAAGAAGAGATTTCATTTCCGCAATGAGGCCTTGGATGCGCGTGCTCGAAATCTCCGCGAGTGGTATCTCGCGTGAACGCTCCCGCAGAGCGGGGTTCTCTCCATGGGGGAGAATGATTCGCATGCTCAAAATATAGTGTTTTACCGGGCAAAAGGGAAGCGCCCGGCTGTGAGCCGAGCGCTAATTGAGGAAGGGAGCAAGAGTCGATGGTCCAACAACTCTTCCGTTTGCGAGACGGCGTGCCCTGCTAACACGTCTCCCTTCCGGCCCGGGCGGCACCAGAGTGTCATGCGCAACACTCGATGGATCTTCGCCGGGCAACGGAACCGGCCCACTTTATAGCATACGTATGCAGGTATACAATCACCTATATGCAGCACATCGGTTCTAACCTGCGAAAGGCACTCAACACCTCAAAAGAGACTGAGCGTGGGGAGCTGATGCGATACTTTTGTGACCGCCTCAATACAACCCGTGTGCCCGATGGATTGCCGCCGGTCGCTATGGGCCGGATGGGGAAACTCCTCCAAAAGATTCCTACAAAAGACCTCTACTACCTGAAGCGCATCTGCGACGATGCCCCGAATTTCTCTAAGAAGTTCTGGTGGGAGATTAATCCAAAGAATCATACTGAAGAAGCGAAGAAAAAATCGGCAGCAAAGTTTAAAGACTCGAGATAGATCCACCAGAAGGGAGGGGGTCGGGGAACGGGAGTTCCCCGTGTCGGAAGGCAGCGAGTCCGCCAGTAGGCGGACGAGTGTTGGAAAACCGAGGGTTTCCAAGTTTTTTGCGTGGGAAATAAACCCTAAGAATCATACCGAGGAGGCAAAGAAAGCATCTGAGGCGAAGTTCAAGAAATCCGACCGATAGAGTTGGTCAAACGGCGAGGTGCGGATACAATACGTCGACCTATGGCGTTTACATTTTCTCCTAAACTCGGTATCGATCTCGGCACGACGACTGTGCTCGTGTTTGTGCCGGGCAAGGGCATCGTCCTCAACGAACCGTCGGTCGTCGCGGTGTCACTCAAGGAAAACAGAATTCTCGCGGTCGGCAACGAGGCCAAGGAAATGGTCGGCCGCACGCCCGATGAAATCACGGCATACCGGCCGATGAAAGACGGCGTCATCGCGGACTATCGCGTGACGGAAGCCATGCTCCGCTACTACATCAAAAAAGCTCTCGGCCGATGGAATCTCTTTCGTCCGGAAGTCATGATTTCCGTGCCTGCGGGTGTCACCTCCACCGAGCGTCGCGCTGTCGTAGAGGCGGCGACAAAAGCTGGTGCAAAAGAAGCGTACGTGGTGAAAGAGCCAATCCTTGCGGCAATCGGCGCGGGCATCCCGATTCACGAGGCGCGCGGACACATGATTGTCGACATCGGCGGCGGAACGACCGACGTGGCTGTGATTTCGCTCGGAGGAATCGTTGCTTCGACATCGGTAAAGTGTGCAGGCAATCGCATCGACCGCGCAATTGCGGATTACGTAAAGAAGAATGCCAACCTCTCAATCGGTGACAAGATGGCCGAAGAAATAAAAATTCAAATTGGCTCCGCGGTACCCGTGGAGGAAGAGCTCACGATGATGGTCAAAGGCCGCGATCATCTCACGGGGCTTCCGCGGTCGGTAGAACTTGGTACCAACGAAGTTGTTCGTGCCATAGGTAAAGAACTCCGCACGATGATACAAGCGATTAAGGACGTGCTTCAGGAGACTCCGCCGGAGCTCGCGGCCGACATCATCGACAATGGAATCACGATGACCGGCGGCTCGTCACTTCTGCGCAATCTGCCCGAGCTCGTCTTCCGTCGCACCGGTGTGAAAGCGCGCATGGCAAAAGATGCCCCATATTGCGTGGCAAAAGGTACCGGTGAAGCGCTCAAACACCTCGAGACCTACAAGAAGGCGATTATCTCGAAGAGATAGGAATATCTCTGATGAAATGGGTGGTGGGCACTCAAAGTGTCGCTTGACCCATCCCATATTAGATGGTATAATTGAAAGAGTGGCGGATACCATTCGGAAACCGCCTACAACGCACGAGGGAAAAATGCGTCACGGTCTGATTGCTGCAATGGTCGCAATTGTGATGGCGGGTTTTGCGCCGGCAAGTGCACAGGATGTGAAATTCGTCGGTCACGTGCATGTCTCGGCGGCGAAGGATATCGACCTCCATGATTTGTTCTACCTCAGGGGAATCGATACGGACGACAAGCTCGCGGAAATGATTCCCGAGTCGACCATCGTCTCGGCTCCTTCGACTCGTCTCGCCGTCTATGTGGTGACTTCGAACGAGGTCTCACATAAGGTGATCGAGAGTCAGGTCCTGGGTCCGCGTACCGCCTATGTTCCGCTCGTCGCGGTGGGCATGGCGCTTCGCAAGCCGAAGGAAGACGCCCCCGCATTCATTCGCGAGGGTGACGAGATGAATGTCTTCCTGACCGACGAAAAGTATTCGCTCTCGGCCCACCTGGACCGTAAGACCTGGGTGGTCCTCACCCACGAGGTGGAGCGGACGTCGCGGTTTCTCAAGGGCATGCACGTCGTCGTCGTCGAAAAGTAAGCGACTGAGTCGACGATGAATCGATTCTTATGGTCGGCTGCGAACTATGCAGCCGGCCATAATCTTTATCTACCCTGCAGCTTGGCGATATCGGCGACGAGTTTGCTGTGGTCGCGCTGAATGTCGGTGAGTTTTTGCTGGTGCACCGCCTCCACGCGCTCTTCTTCGACTTCCTCCTCCGTCATTTCTCCGACATCTTCGCTGATGTCCTCCACGTCTTCTTGAAGTTCATCCACGTCTCCCTGAATTTCGTCGATATCCTCCTGAATTTCTTCCACATCCTCCTGCATCTCGTCGATATCTCGCTCCACGCCCTCGATAGTCTCTGTCGTGTAATTCAGTGTCATCTGTATAAATATTGCGAGGTATATAGCCTCGAGACTCACGATGGTCGTCAGCACTAAGAGCATCCGGTCAAACGCGACGAGATGTGAAAATGCCAGTGCAAAACTTCCTATGAAAAGGATGGTGTGCAAGATGATGGAAGCTGGCGAGCCGACCCAGCGAGTGACCGTGAGTGCCGTCTTCTGTACGTTGTTGGGATGGGACATGGTAGCCAGTATATAACACGAGGGTCTTGATATACTCAAGCGCATGGCATTGGTAGGCAATTCGCACCTCGTCGCGGGAGACTCATCCGCGGTCGCCGACGTCTTGGCACGCCTGCACGAAGAGGGGATAGATACTGAAAAGAATCCGGACGTGTATGTCCGCAGCTACACACACTTTGGTGTGGATGACGCGAGAGAGCTGCGCGAGCGCGCAGACCTTTCTGCGCAAGGGCAGAGGAGAGTGTTTGTGCTCTCCACACCGGTTATGACTGCAGAAGCACAAAATGCATTGCTCAAAACATTTGAGGAGCCGCCAGGCAACGCTCTCTTTATCCTCGTGGTACCGGCGCCGGAGACGCTTCTCTCTACACTGCGCTCGCGTATGCAGAGGCTCGACGTCGGCACTGCAGCGCACGATGGAGGCGTCGAAGGCGGCGCATTCCTCTCGGCATCCCCGGTGGCGCGTCTCGATATGATTAAGCCGCTTCTTGAGAAGGGCGATGATGAGCGACGCGATATTTCAAGTATCGTGATGTTTTTGTCTACATTGGAGCGTGCGCTGGAAAAGACACCACGCAGAGCGAGCAGGGAAGGTCTGGCGGCAATTTACCGAGCTCGTGCATTTATGGCCGACAAAGGTTCACTTCTCAAGCCTCTCCTTGAACAGGTCGCACTCTTGGTGCCTCGCGTGAAGCCATAGTACAATGAGCCTCTATGGCAGATTACGATTTCAAATCATTAGAAGGGAAGATAGCTGATGCAAAAGAATGGCTATCGAAAGAGTACCGAGGCTTGCGCACGGGGCGAGCCGCACCCGCGATTCTCGACTCAGTGATGGTCTCTGCGTATGGATCCATGACGCCACTCAAGCAAGTGGGCAACGTGTCGGTGGAAGATGCCCGGACCCTTCGCGTGAGTGCGTATGATGCAGGCGTGCTGAAAGATATTGAGCGCGCTATTTCTGCAGCGAATCTCGGAGTCGGCACTTCGGCTGATAGTTCATCGGTGCGCGTTACGTTTCCCGAGCTCACCTCGGAGCGCCGTGAGCAGCTCATCAAATTTGCGAAGGGGAAGCTCGAAGAAGCACGTACGTCGGTCCGTCTCGCCCGCGACGATTCATGGAAAGAAATCCAAGAGCGAGAGCGTGAAGGTACGCTGACCGAAGACGACAAATTTTCTCTCAAAGAAGAGATGCAAAAGAAAGTGGACAAGGCCAACGAGGATCTCGAGGGCATGTTTGAAGCGAAAGAGAAGGAGATGAGTGCATGACGACCGCGCTCCTCGTGATAGGGATTTTGGTGCTGCTTATCGTGGCGCATGAATTCGGTCACTTTTTGGCAGCAAAGATATTTGGTGTGCGAGTTCAGGAGTTTGGGGTCGGCTTTCCGCCGCGTGCTTTTACGTTTGGTTCGTGGGGTGGGACTGAATACACACTCAACTGGATTCCCTTTGGTGGCTTCGTAAAACTTTTTGGAGAAGAGGAGGGGACCGACCACGGCAAGGGAAGCTTCATCGACGCGCCGCGCTGGAAGCAGGCGCTCATTCTGGTCGCGGGCGTCACGGCAAATATGGTCATCGCGTGGATGCTCTTTGCGGCGGCCTACTCGTTCGGCATTTTGCATGTCGTCGACGACGAGTCGCTCCCTGGCGGGCGGCTTCTCGTTACCGATGTGGTCCTCGGCTCTCCTGCGGATGCGGGAGGAATCAAACCGGGTGATGAGGTCCTAAGCGTCGAAGACTCGGAAGGTCTCACCGCGGCCCTTACTCCGGCGGGCATCATGAGCTTTGTGAGCGAGCGCGGTGGCGAAGGCATCACTATTGAGTATGTGC
>VMEY01000090.1 GCA_007375785.1 Parcubacteria group bacterium Athens0416_74
ACTAAAAATAAGTGTCGATCATCTCCTCGATAAAGGGGTAGGCAAAATGAACGAGGATGCGATTTTCATAGGTGATACAAAATTTGGAGTTTTCGATGGAGCGTCCAGCCTCGACGGATACATCGATGAAGAAGGCAGGACAGGAGGATACCTGGCTGCGAACATTGCCAAAGAGACCTTTGCAGGTTCGAACACCGATATCGTCACGACCGCACTTGAAGCGAACAGGAAAATCGGCAACGCGATGACTGCAAAAAGCATCGATATCAGTCGTAAAGAAAGCACATGGTGCAGCACTATGGCTGTCGTGGATATCGATGCGACAAACAAAAGGTTCGAGTGGGCGCAAATCGCGGATGCGTTAATTCTGGTCATTAAAAAAGACGGGACACACCAAGTGTTAATACGGGATGACTACGATCACGATCGCGATATCATGATTCTCTGGAAAGAAATGGCAGATAATCGCATCGACGAGATTCGTTTAAAGCTGCAAAACCACTTGGTTGAACTTCGCCGTACTGCAAACGTGAAATATGGCGTTCTCAACGGCGACCCAAATGCTGCAAATTTCTTACGAAAAGGGAGCGAGTCTCTGGAAGGCGTCGCACACATCCTCCTCTTCACGGACGGTATGATTCCTCCCAAAACGGACCCTACAGCTCTAGATGACTTTTCTGAACTTGTGAAGTGGTATTTGGAAGGTGGCTTGTCAAACGTACGAAACCACATCCGAGAAATCGAAGAAAGTGACCCGAATTGTTGGAGATACCCCCGCTTCAAGAAGTCTGACGACATCGGAGCTATTGCGATTAATTTCGAGTAGGTGTCCGCATACGTCCGATAAAAACTACTAACTGCGGAGGGTGAGAGATGCGGCCAAGAGCTCGTTTTGGTGCCGTCGCAAATGTTTATCAGGGTGAGAGATTCGCCCGCGCCTCTCGCATCGCCGTCGCTCTGCTCGGGCTGGGCACCGCCTCGCTGTTCGGCCTGCTGGCCTTACATCGCTCCGGCGTTCGAATCCCTCTCGCAATGTGCGCAGGCACATCGCTACCCTCCGCAGTATTTTCACTGCGTTCAAATCTGCGGAGGGTGAGAGATTCGAACTCTCGGTGCCTTTCGGCACGCACGCTTTCCAAGCGTGTGCACTAGACCACTATGCGAACCCTCCTATGCGTCCAGAGTATACGCTAGAGCGCTTTCTATTAAAAGAGACTGGCGGCCGCGATTTCGCGGCCGCCGTATTTCCTACGCTGGCGCTCTAGGAGGAGCAAGTCGCAACCTCGGATTGCGTAGCACCGCCCACGGATTAAACGGGAACGCGAGGATAGTTGCCTCGGTGTCAGCGGCGTACCAGTCGCATTTGAGTGCCGTCTCTGACGGCACATTGAACGGCTGCTGATGGCTCCCGTGCCAGTAGAGAGCTTCCTCTATACGCTCTTGCTCCGCGTATGCACCGTCGTAGCCGAAGGGAATTCCTCCCACCCAGTCTGGAACATAGAGGAGCGGCCCCTGCTTTGACGAACGATACGCATCGAGGTCTACGAGCTCCGTCTTCGCTGGTGGCTCGGTGAGTCCCTGCACTCGCTCAAGCCACCCATTCAGACGTCGCGGCGTATACACGAGTCTTCGGCGATAGTGTGTCTGGAAGAGTTCGAGTTGACCACTCATGGCTCCTACCTCCCATTTCTCTAGCTAGAATATCACTCCTACGTGCGCATGCCCATGAGCGCGGTGATGCGCTCTTC
>VMEY01000041.1 GCA_007375785.1 Parcubacteria group bacterium Athens0416_74
TGTCTGACTTCCTGGTCGAAAATTACTTGCTTTGCCATGGTATTAGAAATTAGAGATTAAAACGTGCCGAGGATATTTGATTCGGAAACGACATAGTACTCCTCGTCTTCAATGGTCACTTCGTCGTATCCGTACTTCGAGAACATGACCTTGTCTCCAACCCTGTAGCGCATTGGGAGCACATCACCCTTCTCGTTGCGCTTACCCTCGCCTACGGCGACAACAACGCCTGTCTCCGGTTTTTCTTTGCGCGCCGTGTCAGGGATGATGATGCCTGATGCGGTCTTCTCCTCGACTGATTCGGGTTTTACGAGCACACGGTCACCCGCGGGCCTGAATGAAAACTTGGATGTATTAGATTTTTGTACCGGTTTCTTCATACGCTGATATTTCTATCTAATAACTGAGAGTGCGGTCCGCCAATCAGGGGACGCGACGCGCACACTATATATGAATACCAAGTAGGGGGTCAAGACAGAGATATGCCTTTGACATCCCGGACTGCCCTTGGTACCATGGCGCCGATGGTTTTCCTCCAAGGAATACTGCCGTACGTGCAGATGGTGCTCTCCGCACTGCTCATAGTTGCAGTGATTTTGCAGCGCACCGGATCGTCGCTTGGCGGCGCCTTCGGAGCGGACAACTTCTCGTCGGGTTTCCACACCCGCCGCGGACTCGAGCGTACCCTCTTCTATGCGACCATAACGCTCGGCATCCTGTTTGCGCTCTCGGCATTCATAAGCTTACTCATTAGCTAAAAGCACTCGCCTCCGCCCTGCACGCCAGCAGGCACGCTTCGCGGTTTAGGCTCGCGCTTCACGCGCCATGGATTTAGATACAGATTCCCCACAAAAAATAGAACCAATGCGGACGGCGATGATTCGTCCTCGCAGTCTTTCACGCTTTTCTGCACTCGAGGGCATGATGCGCTCTTTCTCTCCTTTTGAACGCCTCGCTCTCTACGTATTCACACTGCTTCTCGGCGTAAGCACACTTGCACTCCTTGCAGGTGCAAACTCTGCTGTCTCCGTAACAATCCCCTCTCAGGGCGGGGCGATTGTGGAGGGTGAGCTCGGGCCTGCTCGGTTCATCAATCCGCTTATTCCTATGTCGCAGGCCGATTCCGATATTGCGGCGCTCGTGTACTCAGGGCTCACGCGATCACTCCCCGACGGTTCGATAATCTCCGACCTCGCGTCGAGCTACGAGATATCCGACGACGGTACTTCATACACCTTTACCATTCGTGAAGGTTCTACATTCCACGACGGCACACCGGTCACTTCTGCCGATGTCCTCTTCACAGTACAGCAGGCACAGAATCCTGACATAAAAAGCATCCATCGTGCCGACTGGGAGGGAGTCTCTGTCTCTACGCCTGACGAGCGGACCGTCATCTTCAAGCTCCCGAGGGCATACGCACCGTTCATCCAGAACACGACGATGGGAATCTTGCCAAAGCACCTCTGGGCGTCGGTCACTCCGGAAGAATTCCCTTTCAGCCCGATTAATATGCACCCGATAGGCACCGGCCGTACGAGGTAGCGCATAGATCGGAAGAGCACACCCTCCGCAGTATCTCGTTTGTATTCTTTGCCAACGAAGAAGCGCTCCTGCGTGCGTTTAACAAAGGAGATATCGACTCAGTGGCAGGCATTTCACCCGAGCAGCTTGGCTCCATCGAACGCACAGATATCTCAATCCTCACAGTACCGCTGCCGCGAATTTTCGGTGTCTTTTTCAATCAGGGAAGGTCGCCTGTACTCGCAGACGCGAGTGTGCGCAAGGCACTCAACGAAGCAATAGTGAATGAGCGCGTGGTGCAGATGATCCTACGCGGATACGGCGTATCTATTGATAGCCCCGTCCCGCCGCACATTCTCTCCCTCGAAGGAGTCCGCACGAGACCTGAAATTGCGGTAGCGCAAACCGCATATACCGACGAATCTCTCGCGTCTGCCAAAGCAATTCTCGAAAAGGGCGGCTGGTCATACGATGAGGCAAGCGCCACGTGGACCAATGCCAAAAAGCAGGAACTTGGCTTTACTCTCGCCACCGCAGACGCACCTGAACTCGTCGCGACCGCAAACGCGGTTGCCGCCGCATGGCAAGAGCTTGGTGTGCGCGTAAATGTGCAGGTCTATCCAATATCCGAGCTCAACACAGCGGTCATCCGCCCGCGTGAGTACGATGCCATCCTCTTTGGTGAAGTCGTGGGGCGAGAGCTCGACCTCTTCGCCTTCTGGCACAGCTCGCAGCGCAACGACCCTGGGCTCAACCTCGCCTTGTACACAAGCTCCCGTGCTGATACACTCCTCTCGCAAGCGCGCGCGACGACGAAGCCGGAGGATCGCGAAAGTCTCTATCTGGAATTCGCCGAACTCGTGAAAGACGATGTCCCGGCGGTGTTCCTGTATTCTCCGGAATTCATCTACGCTATTCCCGACGAGCTAAAGGGAGTACGGCTCGGAGCGCTCACAACACCTGCAGAAAGATTCCTTTCTGCGCACGCGTGGTACACCGATACCGAAAAAGTCTGGAGCATATTTACAAACCAAAGTCAGGAAAACATTTAACAAACACAGAACTACCGTATGGAACTTAACCCCGTTAGAGAATCTCTTCGGGACCTCCAGAATGAAACCAACCATAAGATATGAACAAAAATTACAGCAGCAATCCAGAGACGTCCTCTAATGGGGCAGGATCAGAATTCTCAAACGTCGGCGGCGCATACGTGCCCTCGAGCGGCCCTCGCGCCGATAAAGCGGCTCCCTCGCAGCCGGCACAGCCGGGGCGACACACGAGGCCATCACAGCCCGGAGGACCGAATCGTGGGCGCCCGGGTGATAAGCCCGCAAGAACGCGTCGCGGCAGCTTTCATAATAGACCTGCACGCCCGCCACGAGGTCGTCAGCGCGTCGAACACGCGACCCCATCCCCGCGTGACAGAAAGCCGAACACCCAAGTGCCGCCACCCGACGACATCTTCATTCTCGACGCCGGATTCTCTTTTTCCGAGGGTGAGACGCCGGGCATCGACTACATCTTGCCCAACACCGGGTACCTCGAAGAGCGGCGCGACAAAATACGCGGACTCCTCATCTCGCACGGACACCTCGACCACATCGGCGGAATCCCCTACATCATGGACCGCATCGGCAATCCTCCTATCTACACACGCCGCCTCACGGGCAAGATGATTCAGAAGCGACAAGAAGAATTTGCCGGTCAGCCGGTTGTGATTCGAGAAGTCGAGAAAGATGAGGTGGTGAAGCTCGGGAAACACACGATTCGCTTCTTTGGTGTCACACACACCGTACCGGATTCGATGGGTATCATCATCGAGACCCAGTGGGGCGATGTCGTCTTCACTGGAGACATCAAGCTCAACCACGAAAACGGCGATCCGTCCGACGAAGAGAAACGAGAGTTTGGCATCTTCAAAGAGCGCAACGTGCTCGCACTCCTCATGGACTCGACCAACGTCTGGCAGCCCGGCTTCTCTATTCCTGAGTCCGTCGTCTATAAGACCCTCGAGGAAATAATCAGGGCTTCGAAAAGCCGACTCGTTATCGCGATGTTTGCTTCGCACCTCGAGCGACTCATTCGCATCGTGCATTTTGCCGAGCAGTATGGCAAAAAGATCGTCATCGACGGCCGCTCTATGCGCACCAACATCGAGATTGCGCGCGAGCTCGGTCTCATCAAATACAAGGACGAAACGGTTATTCCCGTGGAAAACATGAATCAGTACCCACCTGAAAGAATCATCATTCTCGCGACCGGCGCGCAGGGTGACGAATTCGCTTCCCTCGCCCGCATCGGCAACAAGACGCACAAGTACATCCGCCTGACGCCGGAAGACACCGTCGTGCTCTCGTCGTCGGTCATTCCGGGCAACGAACGCGCCGTGCAAAAACTCAAAGACAATCTCTCGCGTCAGGGGGCACACATCATCACGTACCACGCATCCGATGTGCATGCCTCCGGTCACGGCAACCGTGAGGAGGCGGTATGGATTCACAAGCAGATTCGCCCGAAATTCTTTGTCCCCGTACACGGCTATCACTACATGCTCCGTGTCCACGGCGACCTCGCGGTTGAGATGGGCGTGAAGAAAGAGAATGTGATAATCCCCGACAACAGCTCGGTCATCGACATCCGCGGCGGTGAAAAGGCTCACAAGCACGCCATAAAGGCACCCGCCGAGCTACGCGTCGTCGAAGGTCAGACAGTCAGTGAACTCTCCGATGTGCTCATGCGCGACCGTAAAGCACTCGGCCAGGAGGGCTTCTGTGTCGTCGTTGCTACCGTAGATAGGCGCACGGGCAAGCTCCACAAGTCCCCCGACATTATCTCAAGAGGATTTGTGTACCTACGCGACAACAAAGACCTCATGGACCAGACACGTCTCATCATCCGCAAATCGGTGGAAGGCTCGCTTCGCAATCCGCGCGCAGCCGATCTCGACAACGCCCGCGAAGACCTCGCCGAGGCCGTGTCTCGCTTCCTGCTTCAGCGGACGATGAAGCGCCCCATCGTGATACCGGTAATCGTGAGTATTTAGAGGGGCGTCGCATGTCGTCATAACGGCAATGCAGTAACGACCTCGTCGCTCTGTCACTGTGCTCGATATCAAATCACCAATCCGATTCTCCCGGACTATTCTTCTTGGCAGTTTGTTTAGAACGATTGCGCAAAAGTATAACGATAGGTAAAGCACCTATCAATAGAAGCGGCGAGATTGTGAGGCCGAATTGCACCCACTCAAGTGGTGAACTAGCATCCGGATTGCCGGAGAAGGCAAGGCCGAGAGTCATCCCAATCAGCCACGCGCCATCCCATGCCGCGAGCCAAAGGAACGCAAAAAGATACTTGAGAAAGACTTTTAGTTCGTCATTGGACATGTTCAATAATTGTATATCACGTTGATATCTAAGCGAGATGCGCCTTCATAGCATCGCGAATCTGCACGAGAATATCTTCTTCAACTTCAAATGGTTCGCTAGGAGAAAAGTTCTTACCCCATCGCCCGTCGACAAATTCAGTGTTAGCGAAGTTGCGCGCTTCCTTGTACCGAGGAATCAGGTGCATGTGTCCATGACCGCCATGTTCGTGAAAGAGATTGGCGAGCCATGCGTAGTTCATAAAATCTGGATTCCAGAGCTGCTTTAGAGCACTTTCGAACTCTCGTAATATGCCTCGGAGCTCAGCCGCTTCTTCGTCCGATATTTCCGAAAAGCGCTGCATACCGCCTTCTCGCACAAGCCACACATACGAACGCCCTAGATAGCGCTGCTCATCGTGAAGAAGTAGCGTCCAATGTTGGTACTCCTTGAGAATCCATTTCGTATAAGACTCGTCTAAACTTCGATACATCTATATAGCCTATCACGCTATGCAATGCGCCAGCCCTTTCCTGCTTTCGCGATAAGACCGTCCTTTTGCAGTGATGCGAGGGCGGTTTTTAGTCGCGCCTGTTCGTACGGCAGTTTCTTTATCGATGCACCCTCATGGAGTGCACGGAGTATCGCACCGCGTACCTGGCGCAGACTCCCCTCGAATTTTGACTGGCGTACATGAGACGCACTGCGTCGAGCAGGATTCTTATGCGTTTTTTTAATATACGAGCCGTAGTCCATGAGGGCCCAGTGCCAATCTCGTGGGTCTTGGCCTTCCGCCGCTTTTTCAATAATCGGCATGAGCTCCTTATCCGGTATTGCAGTCTTTTGCAAAACACTAGAATAGAAGTGGTGAATGTAGGCGGCGCGCACGTTGGTCTCTATGAGCGCGTGCGGCTCATTAAAGGCAAAGACGCGGACCGCCGCTTTGGTATACGGTCCGACTCCCGGGAGTTTCTTCGCCAAGGTAGCGACCTCTACATCACCTCTGTACTCCGTCACGATTGCACGTGCGGCATCGTGCAGATACTTCGCACGACGATTATACCCAAGCCCGCTCCACACTTTCAGTACCTCGCTGAGAGACGCCTGGGCAAGAAGGTATATCGTAGGAAATGCGATGAGAAATTCTTTGTACTTCCCTATCACGCGTGGCACCTGTGTCTGCTGGAGCATCACCTCCGAGACCAGTATCTTGTACGGATCATGTGTCTTTCGCCACAGCAGCTCGCCTCGCTTGTGTTTTGTGTAGTAAGCCCATACCGCGCGTCGGAATACGCGCACGTCTTTATCTTTCATGGAGATAGCCGGGCCACTTTGATTCGATTACCTTCGATACTTCCTCGTACCAGAATCCGTAACCGTCTCCCGTAAGATGGAGTCCGTCCGGCGCATAGAAGCGAGTCGGGTTCGAGCTGAATGGGTCTTTCGCCGTATACAAGTCCACATACGCAACCTCATACTTTTCTGCGGAAGCTAAGAAAGGGCTTCGGACCTGGGATGCGCGATATGTCCACAGCCATCCGAATGCACGAGGGAAGAACGGCGCATCACCCACCCTTCCCGCCGTTAGGAGTACCACCCTATCCGATACTTCCTTCGCATTCTTGAGAACAAGTGATATGTCATCGCGCAATTGCTCGAGAGATGTGAAGCGGATTACATCATTGGCTCCGATTTGTATAAGGACGATATCATACGTGCCTTTTTGCCTGAGTGAGAATTGCGCCGCTATATCACGTGTCCGAGCACCACTCATCGCATAGTTTTCGATTGAGGCATCGAGTGCACTCGAGAGCCTGCCGGCAACAGTCTCCTCAGAGTTTGACCCCACTCCGACAGCCGTGCTATCTCCAAGAACCAGCATGTGCACTCTCCCCTCTGAACGAGAGAAAGGTTTCGCTACATTCACGAGCTGCTCACTTGTATCAACGAGCCTGGAAATGCGGACGTACTGATACACCGCGTACGCTACGATGATAAGCGCGACCGCGACAACCACGTATTTCATGAGCGTTTTTATGCGCTTGGAGCGGCTTCTTTATTCTCATGAATGACGGGCTCCTGCACAGGCATGATGAGTATCGCGATGAAGTACCCAATGACGCCCGGGAAAAAGCCGGTGCAGAGTACGAAGAAAACAAAGAGCACGCGGAGGACTGTCACGTCGACGAGGAAGTATTCGGCAAAGCCTGCAATGACGCCGGCGACGATACCTTTTTGAGGAATGCGTTTGAGTGTTTTCATGAGAGAAGTATACCAACCCTGGCCGCTTGACTACAGCTTGTAAATGACGTCCTTTCGCTCCACCACCACGTCCCATTTCTGTCGCTTCGCCTCGCGGAAAAGCTTTGCATTCGGGTTGAAGCATATCGGCTTTGCGACCATCTCAAGAAAAGAAATGTCGGATTCAGTATCCCCCACTCCGATGGAGTGTGCGAGCGTGAGGCCCTCTTTCTCTATTGCACGCTTCACCACGTTGGCCTTGTTGTATATCAAATGTTCGTCGACTACCTCGCCGGTGAAAAGATCTTGCGGCCCGATCTCGTAGACAATGCCGTACGCCTTATCAAAACCAATCTTCGGACAAAACTTATCGAGCACTGTCTTTGGCGAATGTGACACAGCGAGCAGAAAGTAATCCTTTTCCTTGAGCTCTGCAATCAGGTCACGCGTATAGCGATACGTGCGCTTCCACTGCGCGTCGACCATCTCTTTCGCCGCATCTGCCAGGTCTCCATAGTGCACCCCCTTGAGATGGGAGCGGAAGGCACGGACGACGGCTTCAATGTACTCTTGATAATCTCCTTCCCTATCGAGCCACTTGAGCTGCTCTTTTTCGTACACCTTTTGCGCGTCTTCGGGGAAGGCGCCTCGATCGATGAGCTTCTCTACGAGCTGTATGAGGAGGCTCGAGCGGAAGATAGTCCCGTCTACGTCAAATACCGCTACCCGCCGCTCTTTCATATCCACATCCTACCCCAAAGCAGCGGACTTGCGAGAATGCCCCCAGACCATTAGAGTGAACTTAGTCAATATACGTCGGCAAACCGACGTATGGGGCTGGAAACGCAAAATGGAGGCGATACGCACATGTGCGGAAGATTCGTAAACGTCAGGACTGAATACCGTGGGGTACTCAAGCTCCCCAAGGGAGGTTCATGCTCTCCAAGGGAACTCGAGGCCGTGTACAGCGACATCGACGGGACGGAGCGTGCTCGGCTGAGCCGCGAGGTGCTGAAGGTGATTCCTGGACATCGGCGGAGCGAGTTCTTCGATTGGGTCAAACGGAAGTGCTCGGCACCGGACTCCACTCCGAAGCCCGGCCCAGCAGATCCGGGAATGGTCGAGCTGTTCATGTTCTATCTGCTCGGTCATCGTGCCTCGTCCTGCAAGAAGTCCGTGCACGACGTGGCTCGCGAAATCATCTCGACACCGTCGGCCGCTGATGAAATCTGGAAGGCGGCATGACGCAGAAGTCCGAGGTCATCTGTTCCAGGCACAACTGCCACTGCATCAAGCGCGGGCAACTCGACATCTGCCTCAAGTGTGAGGCCGAGAAACACGCGAGGCAGTTTTCCAACGAGCCTGGACACGCCGACGACAAGCAGCCGAAGACGCAGCTGTCGTAGGGCCAGCACGAGAAGTTCAAGGGGGCGGCCATCGAGCCGCCCTTTTCTTTTGGCCCTGTTCGGCTATTTCTTCCTGTTCATGAGCATCACCCTGTTTTTCCTTTTCCCCCTCTTCCTGGA
>VMEY01000042.1 GCA_007375785.1 Parcubacteria group bacterium Athens0416_74
TGAGCACGCCGTGCGTGGTTGCAGCGTACACTTCTCTGGCACCACTCTCTATCAAGAGTGCGGCGGCACGAGCGAGTGTGCCACACGTATCTGCCATGTCGTCGATAATGAGCGCGACCTTGCCCTGCACATCACCGATAAGCTTCATGCGTGCTATTTGATTGGGAATATCACGTTCTTTGTGGATGATAGCGAGCTCAGCGTCTTTCATGAGCCTCTTTGCGTACGACTGTGCGCGCACTACACCTCCCGCATCCGGCGACACGACCACGAGCTCGTCTGCAGCGAGAGCGTCTCTAAAGACTTCTTTGAAATGACTGATGAGTACCGGCCGTGCATAGAGATAATCGACATTGGTCGTGCGAAAGAATCCTCCTATCGCGTCGTTGTGCAAATCCATCGTGAGTACTCGATCCGCTCCGAGCGCCTCGAGCGTCGTCGCGAAGACTCGTGCCGAGATTGGTTCGCGCGGCTTTGATTTCCTGTCCTGACGCGCGTATCCAAAATATGGTATGACGGCAGTTATTTCGCGCGCGGAAGCGCCACGCGCAGCGTCGAGCGCGAGGAAAAGCCGGGCCCAATTGTCTGCCGGCGGATTTGTGGACTGCACGAGGAATACATTCTTGCCGCGCAGGTTCTCGAGGAATTGGACTTGCTGTTCCCCGTCGGAAAACACCTTGGTCTTTATGGCGCCGAGCTTCAGGCCGATGCGGGCGGCTATTTTTTCTGCGAGCGCATCATTGGAGCCAAGGGAGAATACCGCGTAATCCATGCCGCGATTATAGCAGCTTGTTCGCTCGGGCCGCCGGGGATCGAACCCGGTCTACATGACCCCCAGCCATGCGTACTACCGGTATACTACGGCCCGCTCATCTGAGTAATGTCCTTGGTCGGGCCGAACGGGCTTGAACCGAGATTCGCAAGGTTCAAGAAACCCGGTCTCATACTCGCTCCAGTCACGGAAGTCCGCCGGACTTCCGATTCGTTCTATACAAATGCGTCTGTCACCCTTCGTCGGGCCGCCGGGAATCGAACCCGGTCTTCACGAACCCGAATCGTACGTACTACCGGTATACTACGGCCCGACGAAGGGCACCATTGGACGCATTTGAAAAGAACGAATTACTACGGCCCGACCAAAAACATTACTTCGGATATGTATAACACACCCGGTGGCCACGAGTATTTCCTCATCGCCACTCGGAAATCTCGCAGCCCCGACTCGCGGTCGCGCAAGCTTGCGCGACGTCGCTCCGTCCTGCATAGCCCGACGACATGCTCCGCATGTCTGTCGTGGCTGTGCACCCTTCAGGATTCGAACCTGAGACCTTTCGAATGTGAATCGAACGCTCTAACCAACTGAGCTAAGGGTGCGTCGTCGAGATTATAACGGCTACCGAGAACAAATGCGAGAACACACCGGCAAGGGGGCCCGAGCAAGATGGCCGTCGCGCTCCGTCTCTTCATGCCTTGCGAATCTCGGCATGAAGCCCGGCGGCCCGAAAGGTAGTTGACACAAGACAATCGGTAGGCGTTAATTTGAATATGCGCTCATGGATACGCCTCGTCGTTTCCATCCTCGCCTCCTACGGAGCCGGTTTTCTTGGTTCAATTTTTGTCCAAGACGGTGTGCGCACATGGTATGCCACACTTGAGAAGCCCTTCTTCACGCCGCCTGACTGGGTATTCGCCCCTGTGTGGTTTGTTCTCTATGGCCTCATGGCCAGCGCTCTCTACATCGTATGGGAGAAAGACCCGCACGCGAGCGAGATGCGCGGATGGGTTCCTCTCTTCTTTTGCCACCTACTTCTCAATGCCGCGTGGTCAATCTTCTTCTTCGGATTCCATGCTCTCTTCATTGCCTTTATCGAAATACTCTTCCTCTTCTGGTGCATCGTGATGCTCATCGTAGGCGCGCGAGACATCGATCGCACGGCTGCGTGGCTCCTTGTGCCTTATTCCGTATGGATAGCTTTTGCAGCAATCCTCAACGGCACCATTTGGCTGATGAATTAATTGAACGCTTAGACGACTGTGGTATATTCTGTTGCGTTCGCGGGCCTTTAGTTCAGTGGTAAAACGCCGCATTCGCATTGCGGAGGCGGGGGTTCGATTCCCCCAAGGTCCACAAATTGAGTCCACGAAATTTGTGGATCGGGAGAAAGGCGCTGCGCGCCTTTCGTGGGAATCGAACCGCCGGAGCGGCGCTTGCGCCCGCGAGGCGTGGCCCGCGGCACTTAGCGAGCGCGCGAGCTTAGTGACCGTCAGGCTCATTCCCCCAAGGTCCACAGAAAATACTCGTAATCAAAACCGCCCTCCGCCAGCTGTCGGATGGGGCGGTTTTGATTATTTGACGTTGATGATTTTGTACTTCTGGAGTCCTTTTGGTGTCTCGAAGGAAAAAGTGTCGCCTTTCTTCTTTTCCATGAGCGCGGAGCCCATCGGTGAGAGGTGCGAGATTTTGTGATCCTGCATATTGGCCTCGGCAGAGCCGACGATTTCGTACGTGTGCTCTTCCTTTTCGCCCTGCTTCTGTATAGTGACGACGCTTCCGAGTGACACCGTGCTCCCCTTTGTGTGCTCAATGATGCGGGCGTGTGAAAGCTGCTCTTCTATCGTGCGGATGCGGTCTTCTGTGGCAGCCTGCATGTTGCGAGCCTCTTCATACTCCGCATTTTCAGACAGGTCGCCGAGTGAACGGGCGTACTCGAGCTGCTCCGCGATTTCGCGACGACGGACCGTCTTGAGGTGCTCAAGTTCAGTCGTAAGTTCGTCGAACTTCTCTTTGCTCAGGTAATTAGCTTCTTCGGTCATCATATGGTGAATTCTATCTAGGAAACGCGCCTTTTTGTGGGCGCGGTGGACGCATTGTACAGGAGGGGCAGGAATTGCCAAGTCGAATAACTCTTGGCCTTATCGCAGGTACTCGGGTCGATTTGCCACGAGCCAATGAAAGAACGGCGCCATAGCGGGAGAGGCGCCCGCGAGCGTCCCGGCCGGAGCGCGCTCAAGGACGACCGCATAGGCGTATCGAGGCTCGTCTGCGGGCCAGAAGCCTACGGACCACGAGTTCATGGCTTCGTTGCGTGCACCGAGCTGTGCTGTACCCGTCTTTGCGGCAATCTGTATGCCCGCAATGTTGAGCGATTTGACCGTGGCATCACGTCTATCCGATGTCACAGCGAGGCGCATGCCTTCGCGCGCGACCTGAAGATATTGGTCTTGTATACCAATATCCCTGTACTCAGGTGTTGAGCTCGCGAGCAGTTGTGGCTTGAGGAGCTTACCGCCGTTGGCTATGGCAGCAGTAAAGCGCACTGCATGGAGCGGAGATATTTGGAATCCGTACTGCCCGATAGATGTGTGATACGTATTACCGATGCGCCATGGGTCATCGGGACCAAAGACTTCCGCTTTCCACTCAGGCGTCGGAATGATGCCTTCTCTGTCTCCCTTTAAATCAATGCCGGTGACACTCGCAAGCCCAAAACGCTTCGAATACTCATCGATCTTGTAGATTCCGAGACCCTTTTGTGAGCCAAATCCTCCACCTATCACATAGAAATACTCGTCCGACGAGACCGCGATTGCGGTACGCATGTCGACGAGGCCGTGTACGGTCCAATCGCGAAATATTGATGGCGCATCTGGGTTGTACGGATTGGGAAGTACGAGCGCTCCCGTCGAGAGGATTTGCTTCTCTGGACTGATAATCCCCTCTTGCAAAGCGGCCGCCGCAAACATCGGCTTCACGATAGATCCAGGCGTATAGAGACCTGACACAGCACGGTTGAGAAGCGGTGTGCGTGAGTCGTTGGAGGCGGCGCGCACCGCTGCGTTGTCTCCCGCGACAAACGCGGAGTGGTCGTATTCTGGAAACGATGTAAGCGCGAGCAATTCACCTGTGTGCACGTCCATAATCACGGCGGCACCTCCCTTGAATCCGTGTGTACTCGCGTGCGCGGCGAGTTGCGAGTAGAGCTTGCTCTGAAGCTCCGCATCGATTGCGAGCGTAAGGTCCGTACCGTTTTGCGGAGGCACGACGATATTCTCGCGCTCGACCTCGCCAAGCGCGTTGGTCTCGATAATGGCGCTGCCATTTTGTCCTGCCAGGAGATCGTCAAAAGATAGCTCCATGCCCGAAACACCTGCGTATTCCTCTCTCCACCACTTACCTTTCGCGTCCGCTTTCGGGTACTGTAAAAAACCAACCACGTGTGATAGACCCGGTTGCGGACTATACATACGGAGCGCAAACATATCAGAGTTCGACGCTACCTCGCCGAGGGTCGAGGAAGCACTTTGCGCCTCATTCCACGCGAGCTCTTCCCCTCTTCTGTCGTATATGACACCGCGAGTCGCAAAGATGAGCGAACGATCGAGCGTGTTCTCTTTTGAGATTTTCGCGTACTTCTCTCCGCTTGAGACCTGCAGCGAAAACGCGCGATATCCAAACCCTGCGACAACAAGCGCAAAGCACACACCCACGGCAAAAATGGCCTTTACCGCGACAGGCTTTTCTACGCGGCCCTCGAATTGACTCGAACTGAGTTCCGGCAGATTGCTTGAATCAAGAAAAATATCCTCAGGTGCTATCTCGCGAATACTGCGGAGTCGCCTCTGTCTGCGAAATATCATCACCTCACTATATACCGATGCACCACTACCTCAAAAATTGCATGCGAAGCGGCTCAAACACCCACACGACAAAAAGTGCCCCAACGGTGAAATACGGAAGTGTGTACATAGAAAGCCCGAGGGGGAGCCACAAAAAATCGACGCAAAGACCGAGAAGTATTGCCTCCCACGACCGGTACCGTAGCGCGAGCGCCACGATACACAGTGCCGTGAGCCATGGAACTCCGAGAATGGCACTGAGGAACCCGACGCTGGCAATGGCGATTCGCATACCCCAATTATTGGATAGGCACGATGTAGATGTACCTGAGCGAAGCGAGGTTCACAGGCAAGCTTACAAGCACAGTCTGCTCGGCACTCGAGGTGTCCGAGTCGATATGACCCACAAGTCCTATGGGTCGCCCGCCAAGTTGCGGCGCTGTCACCACATCCCCCTCGTGTATCTCTATACCGCGCGGCATCATCACTCGCGCGTTGCCTCCTCCGCGACCCTCAGCGGGCGCCACAGCGCCGTTCACGCTCGCATCCACCTCTGCGCCCCCTGCAAAGACTTCCGTTACGAGAGTCGTGCGCTGACCTACTTCACTCACCTTGCCCACCACGAATCCTCCTTCCGTGAGAACGAGACTCCCTACTGCTATTCCATCACTCTCACCCGCGCCCACAAGAAACGTGCCGTATGGAGAGGAGCGCACAGAAGAGACGACGGGCGCGGTGATGCCTTTTTCCTGCTGAGCCAGATGCAAGAGTGCACGGAGCAGTTCATTTTCTTGACGCGCGACTTCATACGCCGCTGCGTCTTCCGCACTTCTATCAAGTTGTGAGCGCAGTGATGCATTCTCTGTCGCGAGCGAACGATGTGATGAAAAATATCCGGTATCGAATACGGCGCTCCTCATCTGAGCACTCGCCGTCCATACGCGCGAGACCGAGCGCTGCACGAGCGCACGCACTGAGCCACCCGAGACACTGTCGAGTATAAATAGTACAAGAACGAGGAGCGTCGCATACATAAGCTTCCTACGGCCCCCCGCACCACGGCGGTAAGAGGATCGCTTGCCACCATCACCGGCACACCGAGATTGCGCGTAAGATACTCGGGCAAGCCACGGATGAGCGCGCCGCCGCCTGCGAGGTAAATCCCGCGACGAATCACGTCGGAAAGAATCTCGGGTGGCGTGGTCTCCAGGACTTCTTTTACTGACTCAACGAGCTCTTCTATCGAGTGCCCGATTGCATTTCGCACGTCTTGGTCCGTGACCATGATTTCTCGCGGCAGTCCGGTGACCAAATCGCGACCGCGAATTATCGCCTCCATGTGCTGTCTCGTCGGCGAAATGCTCGCAATCGCTATTTTCAACTCCTCGGCACTTTTCTCACCGATGAGCATTTTGTACTCATTGCGGATATGACTCACGATATCTTGATTGAATTTGTCGCCCGCGATGCGGACATTGCGAGCATTCACGAGACCACCGAGCGACACGATCCCGATGTCGGTGGTGCCCCCGCCAATATCAATCACCATGCTTCCCTGCGGTTCGTGGACAGGCAGCTCTATACCTATTGCGGCTGCCATAGGCTCCTCTATCACGTGCACCTCGCGCGCACCCGCGGCTCTCGCAGCATCGCGCACTGCGCGCACTTCCACAGACGTGATCCCGGAGGGCACGCCGACTGCTACCCTCGGACCGAGCAATTTTGAGCGACCCGCCTGTGCTTTATTTATGAGATACGAAAGCATCTCAGAGGTAATCTCGAAGTCCGAGATAACACCGTCGACGACAGGCTGTACAGACTGAATGTGCGCAGGAGTGCGGCCCATCATGTCTTTCGCCTGCTGGCCCACCGCGACCACCTGACCGGTCTTTGTGTTTATCGCCACCATCGACGGTTCGTTGATGACAATGCCACGACCCTTTACGTATACGAGTGTATTTGCGGTGCCCAAATCGATACCAATATCATTGGAAAATAAACCGAGCACCCTCTCTTTATACCCACGCAGCCGCTTCCCAAATGAACTCATAGCTACTTGGCAAGCTGCTCTATTATCGCGCTGTCGCTCACAAACGTGGTGGTGCCGCTCGCACGAGCAACCACTTCCACGCCGCCTTGCGAGATGGTCTTCTCAGAGACTATGAGCCGCGTGGGAATGCCGATGAGGTCACTGTCGGCAAACTTCTCGCCCGCGCGCACATCACGGTCATCATAGAGGACGTCGATGCCGTGCTCCCGCAACAGCTCATAGAGCTTGTCTGCTTCGGCGATGATATCCGCGTTGCCACCGGCGAGAGAAACAAGATGTACATCAAATGGTGCGACCGAAGCGGGCCATACCATCCCCTTCTCATCGGAGAGAACTTCGACGATAGTGCCCATGAGCCGCGTCGTGCCAATCCCATAGCAGCCCATGATGGGTGTCGCGTCATTGCCGTCTTTGTCTTTAAAGGTGTATCCAAACGCTTTCGGATACTTCTGCCCGAGGTCGAACACATTGCCCACTTCGGCCGCCGTGGCTTTCGCGAGCGTGCTTTTCCCGCACTTCGGACACGCATCGCCCTCTTTCGCTTTTGAGACTTCGATGTTTGCACAGTGTGTGCACGCCGCGCAGTAGACGATGTCGTCTTCCCCCGCATCCGTCAGCACCATAAACTCATACGACAATTTCTCACTGAAAGCGCCTCCCGATGCTTCGGTCACTTTCGCGACCAGTCCGCAGCGCTCGTACACTTTCAAGTACGCCTCCTTGGCTTTTTCGTAAAATCTATCGAAATCCTCCTGCGTCTCGTGGAAACTGTACATGTCTTTCATCCCAAATTCGCGACCGCGCATGATGCCGCTTTTCGCACGCAATTCGTCACGATACTTTTGTCCTATCTGGTAGATGGCGACCGGGATATCTCGGTATGATGCCGCATATTCCTGTGCGATAGGCGTAACGATCTCCTCCTCACTCTGTCCC
>VMEY01000094.1 GCA_007375785.1 Parcubacteria group bacterium Athens0416_74
CCTCAACCGCATTGACCCCTGGAAGACATCCCGAGGCGGTAGAAGATTCATCGGGTAGTCGTAGAACGTGAGCGACGCAGCCCGCGGCATGTGCACCTCTGTGCAGCTGGTGGCATGCCGAGCGAGCTCCACAATGGCGCACACGAGCAAACGCTCCCATCTCAGAGGCCGCAGGAGGTCTGCCGACCCCCTTTTACCCTGGAGCTGGAGGATTTGCATTGCGGCGTTCTCGATATTGAACCCGACGAACGCTACCACCTGCTGCGCACCGTTTTGGGAGTGCACAAGCTTGAGCCCTCGGCTCGTCTCGAGGTACAGCGGGCCCTCGTACTTTGACCCACCTTTATGCGGAGC
>VMEY01000043.1 GCA_007375785.1 Parcubacteria group bacterium Athens0416_74
AGGCAGAAAGCTGTTAAGTCCGGCAGTATTTTCACATTTTCAGCCGGCGGAGGACTCTAGCTCAAAATACCTCGCATTGTCTGGGTAAAACACGCAGTGGCATTCGCGGGGCGGGGTATACTTCTAGTGTGCACGTATTCTATTCTCTTTTTCGCTCAAGACTCACCACCGCTGCGACTCTCTCTGTAGCGGTGCTTCTCGTGGCGCTCGCCTTTCAGATACAACACCTCGTCAAAGCCATCGGGGCGCCGAGCGTCTATACCGCCGCAGAAACACCCTCCGTCCAAGCAGCTACGGGCACTGCTGAGTGGCAGCAAGAACTCATGCTACTCGGTCTTGCGACGACCTCCGACCCCTCAGCCACTTCCGAGAACGACCCCATCGCCATGATTGGTCCTGTAGTCATGGCGCAGCTCGTCGGCCAGTATGCGGGCCTCGTCGAAAACGGTTCTTACGATGAAGCGTCGGGCGCCGCCGCAGCCGAAGCCATAGCACCCAACGTCCGTGCCGCGATTTCATATAAGACGTATGCGCCGAGCGATTTCAAGACCGATACCGACATCTCATATGAGCGCATGCTTGTGTATAGAAGTGATCTGCGCGAAGCAACTGCGCCACTTCTAAAAAACACAGAGTCGGAGCTTGAGATTTACGCCAAATTTGTGGAGACAAGTGACGCATCGCATCTTGAGAAGCTCCCCTTGGCAGCAGCCAACTACCGTGAAGCGGCAAAGAATACCGCCGCGCTCACGATTCCGCGTGATGCGGTGAATTATCACCGAGATATTCTCAACGCGATGGAGCAATTCGCCGCAACACTCGAAGCGATGACAAAAAATCCCGACGACGCATTTGCTTCGGTCGCACTCTTGCGCAGCTACAACGCAGCAGAGCAGAAGATGTTCCTCTCTTTTGACGCACTCAGCAATTACTACAGTCAGAAATTGCCATCATGAGATACGGAACTACTTCTTTTGTCATAGTGCTTGCCCTCATTGCCCCGCTCTTTGCGAGCGCGCAGACGACTGACACGCCCGCAACTTCGGATTCTTACGCTTTCAAACGCTCCGGTGTCTTTGGGTGCTCACTGCAAGGCTCATATTCCATGAGTGTCGGCGCGATGGCCGCTGTCGGCGGGATTTACGTACCGGTCAACGACGCCGCAGTTACGCTCAATACCGGCTACCTCGTCTACAAAGAGTGTGTGCTGCGCGGTGTGGTGAACCGTCAAAGGGAAGCGGCGACCGCCGGCACCGTAAAGCAAGTGATTAGCACCACCGCCACCGGTAGAGACGGGAATCCGCTCTACCTGCAAAAAGTCGGCGCAGAGCAGCTTGATGTCAACGACAAAGCTTGGCTCCGAATTCTTCAGGATGGTTCGCTCGAGACAGTAAACCCCGCATTCAATACAGCGGTGAAGCGTGCGGCGGCGCAAGGATACGTCTATGCACGCAACAATCCCACCTCTCAATTCCGCTGCCAGTACGCGGGAAATCTGAAGTCGGCCCTCGAAGGCAAGGAATTTCGCTTGGCTACTATGGGTCAGCTCATGAACCCTGCATGTAATCCATACTTTGCCTATGAAATGGTGCAGGATTACACACAGGGTGTCGCGGCATACGATGTCAACAATCTCATGACCCAGCTCGGGTGGGGCGACGGATTTTACCCAGTGCAACAGTGTGATGAGTTGGGCCGATGCACCTCTGTCACGCCGAGCTCTGTTGTGCGCTCCAACTTTACACAGGCACTCCAGACAGGCTTCGAACAGCAGGCTCGCGCCAACGATATCGATCAAATGGTGGGAGCACTCTTTTCAGGAATTACGTCTCAGGTACTCGGAGATAGCCGCGGCATACAGGGGCTCATACAAAAGACGGGAAGCCAGTCATCTTACATAGACCAAGTAGTGCGGGAGTCGGCGCAGGGCTTGCGCGACGCCGCCGGCAACGCTGCGCTTCAGATACTTGTGGCAGCAAAGCAGGTGGAGACCGGTTTCAAGCAGGCGATGGAGGCCATCGCCAGCCTCCTCGCTTCAACAGCACAAGATTTGAGAGCAAAAGAGTCGGCATGTTGGAGCCTTATTATCCAGAAAGTGTGCGCAACGCCGCTGGCCGCAGACAACACATGCACCTCGACAGCCGGTGCGTGTACCACTGACCCGACGACCGGCGAGCAGACTTGCCCCACAGGCGACAAGCTCAAGGTAGCCACATCCACCGCGCGCTCTCAGCAGGTAATCACCAATCGTATCGCCTCATATGCAAGCACGACTGTTGTGAATATTGAGAAGTCGAATCAAGCGGTCGTGCTCGTGGATAGACTCATCGCGGGCATCACCAACTCGAGCTCACTCGATGCTCAGCGCGTGGCTCTCCAACAGCTCGACAACCTCGTCGCGCAGCGCGCGCTTCACAACCAATACGATTTGCAGGCTGCACAAAAAGCGCGCGACGATATCACGGCCACCATGGAGACACTCATCACAGATACGGTGAAGGCATGGGCCGACTCACCGGACCCCAATGTGGGCTGGTGCAATGTAAACAACAATGCCGTGCTCGACATGTGGAAAGCGAGGTGGAAATCATAGTATGAAATTGCAGGTCCCACGAAATATATTTGCGCACTTCATTCTGGCCCTCATGCTGAGTGCAACAATTTTCGTTACCGCAATGTCAATTGCCCCAGGGAACGTTGCAGCGGACCACACGGCAGATCACTGTAGTTCAGGCAACACGTGGGTAGTGGACACTTCGGGGACCGGCGGCAGCTGTCAGCCTGACCCGACCGCCACAGGAGGACAGGCCGCCACATACGACCGCGCATACAACATCCAGAGGTCGGCCTGTAGTCTGTGGAGCGGCTCATGGAGCTTCAGCTCGTGTATCTGGGGGCCATTCCTCAATGGCGTCGGCTCACTCTTTCTCTCCCTCGGCGCCACGATCCTTGGCCTTGCAGGCATGCTCTTCGACACCCTCATTAGCTACATCGTCATTGCGTTTGGCCAGACGATTCGTGACCTCAATATCCTCGATGCCATCAATCAGGGCTGGACCGTATTTCGCGACTTCTCTAACATTCTTATTATCGGGTTCTTCGTCTTTATTGCTCTATCGATAATTCTTGGCCTCTCTGAGTTCGGTCAAAAACGACTGATTGCAAACGTGCTTGTCATCGCGGTTCTCATGAACTTCAGTCTTCTCTTTACGAAACTCATCATCGACGGCTCCAACTTCGTCGCATACCAAATCTACGCGCAGATGGCGAGTGCGAGCGGCGCACAGGCGTCACAATTCAAAATTGTCGACGGTTTCTTGGAGCCAATGAAAATAGGAAGTGTATGGAATACAAACGAGCTCTTGAAACGCGTCGCTACTCAGACAAACAGCGACTTTCAGGCTCTCGCGTACGGCGTAGTGGGCGGCATCATGCTTCTTGCAGTCGCGCTGGTCTTATTCTACGGAAGCTTCCTCATCGCATGGCGCGGCGTTCTGTTTATATTCCTCATGCTTACCGCGCCGCTTGCTTTTGCAAGCTACCTGGTGCCGACGCTCGCAAAGGGGGAGTACGGATGGAGCTCATGGTGGAAGATGCTCATCAACAACGCCGCCTTCGGCCCACTCCTCATGATAATGCTTGCTCTCTCGCTCGCCATCATAAAGGCGGCGGGAAGCAGGGCCGGCACACCGTTTGGCGATATAATTTCCGACCCAACCAACCTCGCGGCCACCGCATGGGTCACAGTGCTGGTCTACATTATCGGTATTGGACTCCTCTTCGTATCCATGAAAGTTGCAAGTAACTTCGCTACCTCAATAGGGGGCGGGTACGGATTTGCCACGGGCCTCTCGAAGCTCATCGGCCTCGCGCCACTCGCCGGCGCGACATCGCTTGCAGGCTGGGGCTTGAGGAGTCGCCTTGGCGGAAGAGCCGCGTTCAAGTCTCTCGAACTTGATGATTCGATTGAGAAGCAGCGCGCCAAGGTGCGCATGGCCCCAAATGACACACTACGCTTCCAAGAAAATCAGGAGCTCATGAAACTCATCAAACAAAAGGGTGCGGCCGACAAGACGGCACGACGCGAGTTCAACTTCGACAATACTGCCCTCGGTAAAGCACTCATTAAATCAGGCATGCCGGCTCTTGCAGGGGATACCAAGGGCGGTTTCGCTGAGCCCCGCAAGAAAGCCGCTGAAGAAGCCGCCAAGGCAGGTGGAGCGGTCGTGGTGTCCAACAAACAAGCGGAGGAAATCGCACGCGCCACTATGGACCAACAGCAAGAGACCGCGAAACGAAGCGCCGAGGAGCAGAAGTCGACCAACGAACAGCTCGTCAAAGCCGCGCAGTCGGTTGCGGAGAGCGTCAAGCACAGCGAGGGCCTGCACCAACAGCGCGACGAAGCATTCAAGGCCGCCGCAATCGCCACGCAAAACAAAGCGACGACCGAAACAGAGCACAAAGCAGGGAAGATATCCGACTCGAAGCGCGAGGAAATCATGCGCGAGGAAGATCAGAAGATTCGCGACGCCAACCAGAAGATACGCGAAGCGAACGCGCGCATGCAGCAAATCGATACCGAGCACCTCGAAGCGCCGCACGTTAAGATGGCAAAAGATAATATGCGTGCCGCTGAGCAGCAGCTCAAATCACTCGCCACCGCGCACGAAGAGGGCGTTAAGCAGCTCAAGTCTCAGGTGGTCGAGGATAGCATCAACGACGCCGCGAGTATTCTTGCCGGCATCAATCACGCTGACTCGTACACCGCAGCCCATATCGGCAAGAAACTCCGCGCAAGCAACAAAGACAGTCGCATAAAAGACCAACTCCGCGTTCTCCGCAGCCTGGATGAAGAGGGTGGCGCAAAACCGGCCGACTCCGGTGCTCCCACTACATAAGTATGCAACCAGAAGACACACAGCTGCAGAGCGCCATGCAGGAGCGCTTCACGAAGCTTCCCAAGGTCGTTCAAGATGCAATCACATCAGCGGATGTTGAAAAACATCTGCGTGAGCTTGCGAACACGCACAAGCTTCATCTCGACCAATGGACCAAGCTCGAAAATGAGGTCATGCTCGCGCTCCTCGGCTTCGAACCTGTCGGAGACCTTGCTAAAAACATCAAAAGTGAAGTCGGTACCGACGAAGCAAGCTCTATCGCGATTGCGGCAGATATCTCCAAGATAGTGTTTGAGCCCATCCGTGGCGAATTAGAGCGGCTACTCGAACACCCGGAAGCCAAGGCCGAGACCGTAAGCAGCGTCGATACCGTACGCACACAAGTACTTGCGAGTACGGGAAATAACGCGCTGACCGCATCTCCCGCCCCTTCCGTCGCTCCCGCTACTCCGCCTGCACCGGCGCCCGAAACAAAAGTTGAGCGCGCTGCGCTCACACCGTCGTACGCACCGAGTGTCGCAAGTCACGAACGCAAGACAATCGAGGGTGACCCGTACCGAGAGCAGCTCGCATAGCCCCAAAACATTCGAAAGACGTACAGCGCCTCAAGCTAGGGCTGTTATAATAATTGAGTCATGCAGTTCCAAGTGCCTCAATTCATTGAAGTCGAGGATAAGATTGTTGGTCCTCTGACATTTAAACAATTCGTCTTCATTGCCGGAGGCTTAGG
>VMEY01000044.1 GCA_007375785.1 Parcubacteria group bacterium Athens0416_74
ATTGCCATATAGCAAAACGCACGGTTATCAAACCGCGCATTTGCTAAGCACTACAAGGCTTTTTGAGGAGTTTTCCGAAAAAAACTCTTCTGATGTGGAGGTGGGGAGAATCGAACTCCCGTCCAAAGAAAAGTGTGTGAGTGTGTCTACGAAGCGTAGTACATCTTGTGCGAGGCAAAGCCTCACTTCAGAAATGCATGTAGGAGATGAACAGAATCATGCAAGTCCTAGCCCCTTATCTTTGATGCGCGCGAGGCGGTTCGCATCAGTGCCTGAATGTTTTGACGCCCAGACCAGCTCATATCAGGTTTGAAGCTGGTGGACGGCCGCTTAGGCTACTCGAGCGTAAGCGAACTGCAAGTCTCCCATCTGGATAGGTGAGAGAACTGCATGTGCAGTTTTGTTTGCACTTGAAGTTTGAACGTTTTTAGGAATTCGTTCGATTCCGCAACGCGCAAACACACACCGATTTCCCTGTCGAAGCCAGTCACCCCCCACCTCCAATCCATTTCTGGATTAGAGGTGGCGATTGACTGGCGATATTATTTTTTCAAAGTACGTTGTATCCGTCGTTTTTCGTCACGCTCCTTTATGCTTTGACGTTTGTCTTCCTTTTTCTTTCCGCGTGCGATTGCGAGCAGAAGCTTCAAATTCCGCCCTTTATTATACACCTTAAGTGGCACTATTGTCAACCCCTTTTCTCCCTCCGCCGAGGAGATGTGCGCGATTTCTTTGCTCGAAAGCAGTAGTTTTCGTGTCCTCTCCGGGTCGTAGGACTTTGGTGCGTTGGCCGGCTGAAAGGCGGGGATGGTCGCGCCCACGAGGTAGGCCTCGCCGCCGCGTGCTACGACGCGAGCACCTTTGAGTGAGCCGTGACCGGCACGCAGAGACTTCACTTCATAGCCGTACAATTGCAAACCCGCCTCCATTTCCTCGACGATGGAGTAATCAAATCCGACGCGCTTGTTTTCTACGACTGCCATGGTGCAACTATACCCCGTTAGATAATCAATCGTAATCCCGTGAGTAAATTTGACGTGTCTATCTAATGGGGTATACCGTCAGTCCTCATTCTTTCATAAAGATGTCGGTACTGTATAATCGTGCAGATATGACACCAAACCCCAAACAACCATCGCAGCCCAACAAGTCAAACAAGCCGGCAGAGACTCCCGGAGGAGGGCAGAGTGTGTGGACGCAACTCGCGGTTGCGCTCGCCGTATTTCTCACCATATCAATCGGATACTCACTCGTGCGCCAGTACATCGTCGGCGAGACGGAAAATGTCCCGGTATCGCAAATAGCGGGCGATATCACGGCGGGTAGTATCGCAAGCATCACCGTCGCGGGCGACAAGATTACCGCGGTGTACACAGATCAGACGGAAAAAGTTTCTCGCAAGGAGACAGAGAGCTCACTTACCGAGACGCTCTCTCAATACAGCATCCCGCCGGAGCGCATGGCTGCAGTAAAGATATCTATCGAAGACGAAGGCGGTGCACGCTTTTGGTTTCTCTCGCTCGCACCGATACTCGTCCCGGCACTCCTCCTCTTCGGCGTGATTTGGTATCTCTCGAGACAGCTCAAGGGCGGAGGCGGCATGCAGGCGTTTACCTTCGGCAAATCGATGGCGCGTCTCATGCGACCGGAAGATGAGGGTACGCGCGTCACCTTTGCCGATGTCGCCGGTGCAAAAGAAGCAAAGACGGAGCTCACTGAAATCGTCGACTTCCTCAAAAACCCGAAGAAATTCATTCAGATAGGCGCACGCATCCCAAAGGGCGTACTCCTCATGGGGGCGCCGGGCACCGGCAAGACATTGCTTGCACGTGCGGTAGCAGGGGAGGCGGGCGTGCCGTTCTTCTCGATATCAGGCTCCGAATTTGTGGAGATGTTCGTGGGCGTGGGCGCATCGCGTGTGCGCGACCTTTTTGCCACCGCTAAGAAAAGTGCACCAGCCATCGTCTTTATGGACGAGATAGATGCAGTCGGCCGCATCCGCGGTACGGGAGTGGGCGGAGGCAACGACGAGCGCGAGCAGACACTCAATCAAATACTCGTGGAAATGGACGGATTTGAGCCCAATGAAAGCGTCATCGTGATGGCCGCGACCAACAGGCCCGACGTGCTCGACCCTGCGCTCTTGCGCCCGGGTCGCTTCGACCGCCGCGTGATGATAGACCTGCCGGACAGAAAAGACCGCGAAGATATCTTGAAGACGCACTCGCGCACGAAGCCGATGGGGCCCGATGTGGCGCTCACTGTCATTGCAGAGCGCACACCCGGTTTTAGCGGCGCCGACCTCGCCAATCTCATGAACGAGGCAGCGATTCTCGCGGCACGAGAAGACCGCAAAGAAGTCACGCAGTATGACCTCATTCGCTCGATAGAAAAGGTGATGCTCGGTCCCGAACGCCGTTCGCACGTGCTCAATAAAAAGGAGAAGGAAATCACCGCGTACCACGAAGCCGGTCATGCGCTCGTCGCATCGGTCTTGCCGTATGCGGATCCAGTGCACAAGATCTCAATCATCAGTCGCGGTCGTGCAGCGGGCTACACGCTCAAGCTTCCGCTCGAAGAGCGCAAGATGCAATCCAAGAAAGAATTCCTCGACGACATCGCGGTCTCGCTCGGTGGGTACATCGCGGAGAAGATGGTCTTTGGCGATATCACCACGGGGGCGAGCAACGATCTCCAGGTGCTGAGCAATCTCGCGCGTAGCATGGTCGCGCGCTTCGGCATGTCCGACAAGATGGGTCCGATTGCGTTTGACGCTTCCTCACAGCGCGCCATCTTCGGCGAAGGTGTGAGCGGAGAGCAGTCACAAGAGGTCGCTTCCGCGATAGATGCTGAGGTAAAAAAAATAATCACCGGTGCGTACAAAAAAGCAGAGGATGTCATGAAGAAACACCGCGATGCACTCAACGCGATTGCAGAGAAGCTCGTGGAGGTGGAGACACTCGAGCGAGAAGAGTTTGAGCACATTCTCATCGCACACGGTATTGTCCCGAAAAAGAAAGAAGACATCGAACACGCGCCTCTCGCATAGGCGGAGTGCGAGAACGCCCTGCGCGTGATTAAATGCCCATATGAAAACAGTGACCATCGAGGGATTGCTCGCAACGCACGACAAAAAACCGTATCGGGGTCGTATCGAGATAGACACGAAAACCGGTCTTATTGCATCCGTCTCAAAGCCGAAGAAAAAAGCCGATTATGTATTCGGCGACGACTGCCTCATCTTCGCCGGATTCGGCGACGTGCATATCCATGCCCGCGAAGATGAGACGGGCAAACAGGTCTACAAAGAGGAGTATGCGACAGCGGCAGACGCGGCTCTTCACGGGGGCGTGGTGCATGTCGCGGCGATGCCCAACACGCCGAATCCTGTCGTCGGTAAAAAGGAATTCGAGTGGCATCGAAAGCGCGTCGCATCGCTCAGTACGCCGGTTGCGATACTCAACTACCTCGGTATAGATTCCAAGACGAAGCCTCTCGGCAAACCCGGTGAGTATTTCTACAAGCTGTATTTTGGTAAATCGGTAGGCGATCTCACGGTGACTTACGGGAGTGAGCTCGATACGATACTCGCGCGCTACAAAGGGCAGCATGTCTCTTTTCACGTAGAATACGAACCGATTGTGCAAGCGTCGTCGAGCGGGAAGACGCACAGCGACCGCAGGCCTGTGGAATGTGTCAACGAGGGACTCCGCATCCTCTTGCCGCTCATCGAGAAGTACAAAATCAAGGCAAAGCTCTGTCACTGGTCTACCGGCGGAGAGAGCTTCGAGATGATAGCGGAGTATAGGAAGCGCGGCTGCGACATCGTACTCGAAGTCTCGCCGCTCCACCTCCTCTTCGATACATCGATGACTGACGCAGACCCAGCGCTTTGGACGAAGATACAGATGAATCCGGCGGTGCAGGCACCGGAGCATCGCGCTGCCCTCATCAAGGGGCTCAAGGATGGTTTCATACAATTCATCGCGACCGACCACGCGCCGCACACCGAAGAAGAGAAGTTTTCTGCGTTTACCAAGTTCAAAGCGGAATATCCGGGGCTCAGCAACAAAGACATTGCTGCACAGGTCAAAAAGAAGGATGAAAAGCTCTTTCTCGCTACCTGCTGTGAGAACAATCACAGCGGGGCACCATGGCTCGATACGTACGCGCTCGTATGTACGTGGCTCATGCGCGAACATGGCTTTACCGCCCAAGACATCGCGCGGGTAAGTGCGTACATGCCGGGGAAATTCGTTAATCCGCATCTCAAGAAACAATTCGCAAAGAGAAAATTCGGGAAAGGTTTTGGCGAAATAAAAAAGGGATTCATGGGTTCGCTCACCGTGCTCAACACGAAGACGCAGACACTGGTGAAGCGCGAAGACCTCAAGACGAAAGTGGGGTGGTCTGCGCTCCAGGGGAGAGTGATGCCCGGGGCACTCGAAGCGGTATTTGTCGGTGGTAAACGCGCTTGATTGACTCGTTGCTCCCGGGAGGGCAAGCTAGACCCAGCTCATACACATGAGGGTGTGCAATGGATGGTATTCATACGCTACTCTCATACGTCGACGTGTGGGAGGTTTTTCGCTACGGAATCGTGGGTGCGGTGAGTGCGGTGTTGTTTTGGAAAGTTTTCGTCTATCTGTATGAAAGGCGCGGACTCCACTACCGACTCTCGCAAGTCATCGCGTTTCCTCCCGCGTTCGTTCTCAACTTCGCGCTCCATAAGGTGTGGACGTTTGCGGCAGCAGGGGTGTGGTACGAAGAGCTCTTCAAATTCAGCCTCAAGAAGCTGGCTTTTCTGCTCCTCAACCTGGCATGCATGCATATCCTCGTGGAGGGTTTGCGGCTGCGGCCGCGACACGCGCAGCTCATCTTGATCCTGACTCTCGGACCACTGGGTTTCCTGGTCGTGAAGTTGGCCGTCTTCGCTCGATAGCTCCGACATCACGCTAGATGTCGGAGCTAAACAATTGTTGGTATACTTCATCGCCATGGCAAAAAGTGACAATTCAAAGAAAGCGATAGCCCTCCATAAGAAACTTGGAGGCAAGATACGTATTGTGCCCGCGGCGCCTGTCCGCAATAGGGCAGACCTCGCGCTCGTCTACACCCCCGGCGTCGCCGCTGTATCAAGCCTGGTCGCTAAGAACCCAGCACTGGCGCGCGAGTACACGATGAAAGGTCGCACGGTCGCCGTCATATCCGACGGTTCCGCTGTGCTCGGCCTCGGCAACATCGGCGCGCTCGGCGCCCTCCCCGTGATGGAAGGAAAGGCAGCGCTCTTCAAGACGTTTGCCGATATTGACGCTGTACCTATCGTCCTTGATACACAGGATGCCGATGAAATCGTAGAGACGGTGCTTCGCATCGCGCCGGCGTTTGGCGGTATCAATCTCGAAGATATCGCGGCACCGAAATGTTTTGATATCGAACGCCGTGTCATCGATGCGCTCGACATACCGGTCATGCACGATGACCAGCACGGTACCGCAGTCGTGGTGCTCGCGGGACTTATCAATGCGATGAAAGTGGTGAAAAAGGAAATGAACGCAAGCACGGTCGTCGTAGCCGGCGTCGGGGCGGCGGGTGTCGCCGTGA
>VMEY01000045.1 GCA_007375785.1 Parcubacteria group bacterium Athens0416_74
CTCAGCTCTTCAATCGGCCCCGCGTCTGCGGGGCCGATATCTTTTATGGCGCGTACGTCCACGGAATGGTGACGTAATTGCCATGCGGCGTAGTCCCTACGCCTGTTTTCATATAATTTCTAAAATCAGTCAGGTCCGTACTAAATGCCGGCCCATTACGAGTTTCATATATCGCGACAAAGAATTGGTCCCCTGCAACTGCTCCGCTCACGATACCTGCATCGTTCTGACTACTTTGAATAGATTTTGATAGCGAATGGCCGGACATGAGCGTTGAGCTCCCGACTGTTCCCCGATACACATCACCATACCTATTTGCTTGAGTGCTGACGAATGCTGACAAGTAGGTGCACGCGTCGGAAGTTGGGTTATACGAACCACCCGCAGTCGTAAGCGTGCCGCTACCGCAATCCCATCCCGCAGCCGGTAGTCCTGCGCTATTGGTCATGCCAGGCGTACCGTACACCGACTCAGTCGCACTATCCGTCGCCTTGCTGGGAGAGATTCGTATATACGTGTCGTTACTCTGCCAGCTCGAGGCGAGCGTCCCGTCGGTGATTGGGTCCTTACGCTCCATAGAAAGCTTCGCGGTCAGTTCTCCGAATTGGGCCGAAGCACCGATAGTCGCAGATGACGAGCCGGAGCACCATCCGGAGCAGGCAGCGACATCGGGCGTGCTATCGAGCACCGTTCCATCTGTAGTTGAGAGCACTATTAGCGCACCGGTATCTGGCAAGTCCATATCGAGTGCAAGATTATGTGTCTTACTCATCGCCTCAGCCCTGTCTTCTATCAGGTAGAGGGCGCCGGCATTGAGTGTGCCGCTTAGAGCAGAGCTCGTACCGTCGACACTGAGCGAGACTTTTGATAGATCTACGTCAAACGCCGATACATTTTTAATCTCAATCCATTCATCTGTCGCGTTTGCATCCGTACCGGCCCAGGCGACCTCATATATGATGAGCGGTCTTTCTATTGCGTACACCATTTCCGATGTCGATGTGGATGTATTGCCGGCCGCATCGTACGCAATTACCGCGATTGTGCTCGATGCAGAAAAGCTTACAGAAACGAAGGACGATGTGGCTGTGGTCGTCGCGCCCACTATTCCATCGACTGCAACCGCATACGATGTCGCATCTGCCACGCTCTCCCATTGCACGGTCACGCTCGTCGTAGCGATGAGACAAAATGTCGCGGTTAGTGAATTACTACATTGCGGTAAAGATACGGTTGCCAGACTCGGCGGCGTTATGTCGACAAAGACATCGACAATCGTACTGGTGGCTCTTTCGCCTGCCGAGTCAGTGGCGCTCACTGCGACCGTAGGATTTCCTTCTTCCAAAGAAATGTTGGATGACCAGCTCCCTGCTCCATCGGCGGTCGTTGTAGCCGTATTCGCATTCGACTCAAGTGTTACAAGCCCATGTGCCTCTGTTATACCCGAGAAAGCCACCGTTGTTGTCGCGAAGAAATCGCCCTCATGAGGAGACAGTACTTCCAGACTCACCGGCACCACGACAGGTGTTGGCGTTTCGTCCGGCACGGACGTCTCGACTACTTCCTCTGCTTGCGAAGTGCTTCCTCCATTTCCTCCGCCCCCGCCGCCAAATCCGGGAGTCACAGGCACCAGCGGCTGAAGTTGTGATGTCGTGCTGGTGCCACTAGACACAGTCTGACTTTCGACGGAAGAATTTCTTTCAGTAGGTACCGCGGGTTCGGATTGTTCTTGCGCCGCTGGTTCGGCTGGCAGCTCTGTTGGCCGAGGAGCAGGAAGAGTCTGGTCTGCAACCGGCTGCTGTGTAGCAATTGGCTCCGCCTTCTCACCTATAGCGAGTGCCGCGGCGCCAGCTTGTCCCGCAGCCGCATCGGATAACAGTTCATTCACATCATCTTGAGTCAGACTTGATCCATATATCGCTTTCACCAATGAAAAACCGGATGCGAGCTTCTTATTGTGCTGCTGCAGCGGACTGAGGTTTTTCGCTTTCAAAGCCCCTGTCTGCTTCTCTTTCTCTACTTCACGAAAGAAGAGGTCGATAACTCCAATTCCAGATTCTACTGCATGACGTGATAAAAGATTCCAGTAAGAGAGCGATACGGTGGAAGATGGGTCGTCAAACTCGAATGACGTCATACTCTTTTGTAGCTTTCTGTCGTACTTTCGAACAGCACGAGCAACTACATGTCCTAATGCTGCATGGTATGCAAACTCCCCCTTAACAACCAGAGTATTCACTGACGGCGACGCATATTCACTAAACATCACATCGTTTGTTACAAAATTCTTATTAGAAAAAGAGGCCGTATCCTCGAATGCCTGTGAAAGGGACGAAAACTTTTTTGATATAATCTTGCCAACTATATTTACGCTCCCCTTTTCGAATATCCCTGTGAACTTCTCATACGTATCGGGATTACCTATACCCCATATGTTTCCATGCGCATCATCGCGCACATGTGCTGGCACAGACGCATCTTCGACGAGGTGCAGCACGTGACCTAGTGCTTCTGCAGCTCTCACCTTGTTTCCATAGGCGTAGTCAAATATCGCACGGTCCCACGTGTAGTCGTCGTTTCGTGAGAAGTATTCCCGGGCATAACCGAGCTCGCCACCCTGCTTGTCAGTATTTTGTACCCATTCTTTCGATGATATGTACTTGCCCCACAGACCCTTATTGTTGATGGGGTCATAGAAATGCTGCATGAAGCGCCAATCCTCGTCTTCCTTGTTGCTACCGTGCACAGCCGCCGCCGCTTGCTCGGAAGTAAAGACGTCTCCGCGAATCTTTTCGTATTGGTCGATGATTACCTGGGTTAGGCCCTCATGCGTCGAAACAGAATATGCGGAGGAAATTACGGGTACTGTATTTATCGCGAATGTTAGAACTATCGCGATTCCTACTCGAGAATTTTCCATTTTTGCGTATATGGATTGAGCAGGAAGAACTCAATATGTATCTGACTGCCCGACGCGTCATAAAATTCTACTTCGGCCTTCTCTCCATCCTCGTAGCGGGAAAACACCCTCTGACTTGCTAGTATTTTCAAGTACGTAGTGATATTCCCCGTTTCACCAAGTGCAGTCAGATCAGATTTCGCGACATCCTGTTTTTCAATAACAAAATACTTCGCGGCAAGTTCGTAATCTTTCGCTTCAAGAGCCTCGATGAAGAGCTCGAGAGTTTCCTCCGGAGTTTTCCCTCCGTATGTGTCTTTCCGATAGGCCGCCTCGAGTGCTTCCTGTTCTTGCTGCATTTCTGCGTAGTCAGCTTTCGCCATGTCGCGGTAATTCTCGACCTGCCACATACGGTATTTGAATGGGATGTAGCCACTCAAGAACCACACTGCAGGAAGAATGACGATGACGGCAATTGCCCAAAACCACCATCTGCTCAGCAAACCCTTGAAAGTATTCATATATGCGCAAAATTATTACACACCCTCAATTCTCTTCATGAACTTATCCCCAACGAATTCCCAGGATACCAAGGTGACACCTCCGGAATAATAAACTATGCACATGTTTCGAAATAGCTTTGCCGAGGAGACATGGTACCACTGCTATAACAGGGGTATCGACAAGCGAATAGTGTTCGACTCTAGTTGTGATTATGAACGATTTCTCTCACTCTTGTATTTAATGAACTCGGTGGATTCCGTCGAAATACGCAACCTAAAGATGCGATCTCTTGACGACGCTTTCAATGTTCCCAGGGCTCAAACTTTGGTGGAAATTGGAGCTTATTGCTTACTGCCCAACCACTTCCACTTACTTCTTTACGAACAGACACCTGGCGGAATCACACGATTCATGCGCAAACTAGGCACCGCATATACGATGTATTTCAACATCAAAAACGAGCGCGTGGGCAACCTATTTTACAAACCGTTTCGCGCTAAACACGTGGACACAGACCAATATCTTCAGTATGTAGTGCAATACATTCACATTAACCCCGCCGAGCTGTACGAGCCTGGATGGAAATTAGGAGTCGTTGACAATCTGACGACCCTTCATAAGGCCGTATTGGAATACCCCTACAGCAGCTATGCAGCCCATATTGAGAAGGCCAACACCCCCAAGTCGCGAATACTTGGCCCTACCATACACAATGTAGTCGTACCGAAATCACCCGAACAGACTCTGCGAGAAGCACTTCTGTACTACCAATCTTTACCAAGGTGACACCTTCGTATATACGGAGGTGTCACCTTGGGCAGCGTATCGATTACCGGCGCCCCCCAGGGGGGGGTGATGAGGGTTGCGGGCCTAGAGAGCGGAGATTTCTCGGGTGAGGTCGTTGGAGAGGCTTCTATTGCCGGCTTCCTGTGCGGCGTCACGCGCCTCGGTGAGATACTTCTTAGCATTTTCCTTGTCTCCCCTGTCGCGATACTCACGCCCGAGCATGACCATCATGTCGATTGCACTCACGCTCTGAATGTTCTCAATGCCTTTCTTCAAAATATCGACAGCGGCATCAGTATCCTGCTTGTACACGTATTTGTACATGTCGTAGAGATCCAGGTAGTTGGATTGGATATCTGAAGATGCGGAAATTGACTCCAAGTAGTAACTTTCTGCCTTTTCGTAATCTTTCGCGGTATGGAAGTAATATTCTCCGAGATTGTGCATAGAGATGCCTGCTCCCGGATATGTCTTGCGCAAATACTCCCAGATTTCTATCGCACCCTCATTATCGTTTACCATACGGTAATAAATCGCGAGATCGAGCCAAGCCTCGAGCCGCGTCGGATCTTCTTTGAGAGCAGTCGTCAGCTTCTCCACATTACTCATGTAAATTTCCTTTGCTTTGTCTGTGAAATCCGCCGAAAACGTAGGCTGACGACCAAAAGAAGGCATCGGGTTTGTGATTGCCGTTTTCGAGAATTTGGGCACAAGGCTCCCTTCCGAGAAGAAGAGGACGCCCCTGTCGAACGCCCAATACAGCACGCCGAGGGCAAGGATAAGAATTACTAGTACGATCGAGAGAATTGTCTTTTTTTCCATGGAGGACATTCTATATGTCATTGCCACGACTTTCAACCATGACCGGGCGAAGTGCGCAAAGCAAAACCGCCCCTCCTTTCGGAGGGGCGGTTTGCTGCAGATTGACTAGCCTGCACTAGCTCCGTGTTGTCGCCACGAGAGAGATGACGTTAGTTCGAGAGCGTCGTCGGGTCAGAGCCAGCGCCTGGGAGTCCTGGGACTCCGTAGCCGTTGGTCCAATCCTGGTTCGCGAACGCTGGAGTCGTCGAAGTTGAGTTCGGCGACCAGACAAAGTCATCGTTTGAGTCTGCGTCGAGCACCGTAGTGTTGCCCATGAGACCGGCAGCAAGCGACGGATAAGCAGAGTCACCTGCAATGTACGTCGTCA
>VMEY01000046.1 GCA_007375785.1 Parcubacteria group bacterium Athens0416_74
CGTTTGAGACGAGCACGGGTCGCGTTTTCAACTACCCTATGTTTCTCGCCAAAGATGGCATTGTGTACCAGCTCGCGTTTGCGGAGGTGGAATCGACGGGGGAAAACAGGGGGAATATCTTGAAAGCGAGCGCTATCTACCTGAAACACCTGTATCTTCAAGGTGTCGGACAAGCTCTCCCTGAGCCGGCGGCGGCGCTTGCCGGCGGCATTACTGTAGGGGACAAGCGCTCACTCGGCGCGGAGCTTTCACAAGTCTTTATCAACGTATCACTCATCCACATCGTCGTACTTTCCGGATACAACATGACCGTCGTGATTAACGCCGCAGCACACGCGCTCGCGTTTATTCCGCGCTCTGCGCAATTTGCGGTGAGCGGTGGAATTGTCGCGCTCTTTATCCTCATGACGGGAGGGGCTTCGAGCGCCATGCGAGCAGGAAGCATGGCACTCCTCGCGACCTATGCGCGTCTTTCCGGCCGCACATTCGTCGCGCTTCGTGTACTCGCTTTTGTCGCAGGTGCGATGGTGTTGTGGAACCCATACATCCTGGCATTTGACCCCGGATTCCAGTTATCAATACTCGCGACTCTCGGTCTCGTCCTGTTTACGGAGCCAATCGCAAAATGGCTTCCGTGGATTCCTGAGCGCTTTGCGCTGCGCGAGATAGCGGCATCGACACTCGGAACTCAAATAGCGGTTCTTCCGCTTCTCCTGTATCAAAATGGGATTCTCAGTCTTGTGGCGCTCCCCGCGAATCTGCTCACACTCGCTGTCGTCCCGCTCGCTATGCTGTTCTCATTTGTCGCAGCGATTTCTGGCATCATATTCGGTTCATATGCGACCATTCTTGCGCTGCCCGCGTACGCACTTTTGTCGTACATCATCTCTGTTGCGGAACTGCTCTCAGACATTCCGTACGCATCGGTGACAGTGCCGGTCTTCAACGGCTGGCTTCTCGCGTTCATGTATCCGGTTCTCTTCGCCGTATATATGCACTTGCAAAGAAGAACGGCCGAGCACTGAATGCTCGGCCTTCGAGATCTTCGGAGCTAGATGATGTCAGGCAGACTGTGTCACCGCGTTCGCCTGGGCGTCGGGCGACTCGCCGCGACGCGCACGGTCTTCCGGCTCGTCACTCTCGTCGAAGGTGCCGTCGCCGCCGCCCGCAAAGATCTTGGCGTCGCTGTCCATCTGTTCGCTGCCGACCGGCGTCTGCGGCTGCACGTCGAAGGTGCCTGCGCCGGCGAGAGCGGGCTCGGCGAGAGGCGCAGCCTTTTTGGCCGATTCGGCCGCCTTCTTCTTGGCGACGCGCTTCTGTTCGGCCTTGACCCATTCGAGGGCGTCGTCGAAAGGCGTCAGACTGACTTCGACGACCGAGCGCTTGGCGCGGCGAAGCTCGTAGGTGATCGGTTCGTGGTACGCCGGCAGGGTCGCGCCATGAATGACGCTGGCGATGCCGACGAGCCGGTTCGACAGAGCGAATTTCGTTTCGCTACTGTTGATGTTGCCGAAGGTGCTGTTCACCTGGCGCAACACTTCGAGTACGCGCTTGTGGAACGGGGCATCTTTCTTGGTTTTCATCTTGCAGCCTCTCTATCTGAATGAACGAGGCTCCGCTAAGCGGAGCCTCGTCACCCTATCCCGAAGGGCAGGGAAGTGCAATCGAGTTACATCTGCGCAGGCACAGGAGATGCCTTGCGGCTATTCCACCAACCGATGAGGGCGGACGGGATGACCCAGTAGCCAAAGAGGACCAGAGTCGACCAGCTGAGGAGGAATGGACCGAAGTTGGGGATGACCTGGAGTACCTGGGAGAGGGAGCCTGTCTGTGTGAGCACACCAGCCACGCCCGAGACGAATGCGACGAGGAGCGCAAGGACAAAGCCCAAGACGCCGAAGATGGCACCTGCCTTGAGGTCGCGCACGCCAAACCACATCGCGAGGCCGGCTACCACGAGCGCGGAGAGTACTACGAAGGAGATGTACTGCGGTGTGAGCATGCCCGGTGTGGCGCTGGCAGGGATGAGCGCGATGAGCGCTGCCACTACCGTGTTGGTGAGGTAGTTGCCAAGAAACGTAATAAGGATTGCCTTTTGGTAGTTCATATTATATGAGTGCCGGTAAGTGCTAATCACTCCAGGATATCATGCGCTGGCCGCGTCAAAGCGCTTTTCCACTACGGACCAGTTGATGTTTTTGAAGAAGGCGTCTATGTAACTTCCCTTACCTTTGGTGCCGTAGTCGAGCAGATACGCGTGCTCCCATACGTCGAGTGCCAGGATTATGGGGAGTGACACGAAGTGACCCTGGTGCTGCTCACCTGAGAAGCCTGTCTGGAAGCATTTTCCTACGGGGTCCCAATAGAGGAGTGCCCATCCCGGGCCGCGCATGTTGCCGATATTCTTGAGTACAAGCTGAGGCTGGCCGTCGCCGCCCATCGGGTACTCCAATGCAATCTGCTTCCCAAAAGGGCTTGAGGGGTTTGGCGCAGAAGTGCCGCCCTCGAGCTGTTCGAAGTAGTACTCGTGAAGCCGCATACCATCGAATTCGAAGCTGCGTCGGCGCCAGAGCTCTGAGATGGCGTGAGCATGTTTCTCAGCGTCGCTCATCAGCTCTACGGCAGCGCTCGTGATTGCGTTGAAGTTGTTGACATAGCCTTGATACAAGCCGATGTGTTCATCGACAGACTTCTTCGAAATCCCGTCGAGGTCGGGGATGGTAAATGTCTTTGCGGTGTACATGCGGTCAGTATATCACCATGCCTTTCAGGAATGCGTGTATACCCCGTTAGATACGCGCGATATTTCCTAGTTGTAGTTCAGTTCGGATAAATATCTAACGGGGTATACTTTTTTCATGCGGCGGAGTTCTTCCGTTTTATCTTTGGCACTTCTTCTAGCACTCGTCCTCGCAGCTCTTATCTGGTATGGGGCGCTGCGAGAGGATAGGCGAGGACTGTTCACCGTCTCATTCCTCGACGTGGGACAAGGTGATGCAATCTTTATCGACGCGCCGTCGGGGAGACAAGTATTGGTTGATGGCGGCCCGGATTCGTCGGTGCTTCGTGAGCTTCCCCGCGTGATGCCGTGGTGGGACCGCTCGATAGACGTCGTCGTAGCGACACATCCGGATGCGGACCATATCGGCGGGCTCGTCGATGTGCTCGCGCGCTTCAAAGTCTCGACCATCGTGCGCTCGAGCGTTCATGGTGAGACGGCCCTTGCGGCCACTTTTGAAAAACGTGTGCACGAAGAGGGCGCGCAGATGCTTTTTGCAGAGCGCGGGCAGGTGATAGACCTCGGCAAGGGTGCGCGGCTTGAGATTCTTTTCCCCGACAGAGATGTCCCCGAGCTTGAGACCAACGTGGGGTGCGTCGTCGGTAGGCTGCGCTACGGAGAGACGGCGTTTATGCTGCCATGCGACACCACGTCGGCGGTGGAGATGTATCTTGCGCGACTCGATGGCGAAAAACTAAAGAGCGTGGTACTCAAAGCGGCACACCACGGCTCCAAGACGTCTTCCTCTCCGGTGTTTGTCGGCTACGTCGCGCCAGAATACGCAGTGTACTCACGAGGGTGTGACAATAGCTATGGGCACCCTCACGCACAAACCGTCGAGACTTTTTCTCGATTTGGTATCCCGACGCTCGATACGTGTGTAGATGGGACCGTTACATTTGTTTCCGACGGCACACAAGTGGTACGCAAATAGAAAACCCCGGTTCGCCAGATGACGAACCGGGGTTTGGGATTTCGATTAAATCATTCCGGCTTTCTTGAGAGTCTGGAAAGCGCCGCGCTTCTTCATGGTCTTGAGACCCTTTGCCGATACGCGGACGGTCACCTTTTTGCCGAGCTCCGGGATGAAGAGGGTCTTTTCGGGTTGAACTTGGTAGCACGAACACGGTTGGAGTAGCCGCCTCCGACCTGTGATTTCTTGCCTGTTATAGCGCATTCGCGAGCCATAGTCCGAGGATTCTACAGAAGAAACGGCCCGAGCGCAACCTTTACGAGAAAGAAACGAACGGCGCTATGAAGACGATGAGTGAGAGGAGGAGTGTCGGTATGGTGAGCACGACGAGCAGCCAGGTGACGATTTTGCCGTAGATGTTCATCTTTGTGCTGCTCCGGAAGGCTGCGATGAGGAAGCCTACCTTAAGAGCAAAGACGAGAGGAGCAATGATGACGGAGCCCTCGATGGCCTCGGAGAAGTGAAGCGCATACGAAAGAAGGGTAATCGCAAGGGCTACGTACACGTATCGGTTCATGAAGACTGTGGGTGCCATGGGGAAAGCATACCATGTGCTAAACTCCTCTCTATGGAATTTACGGACACGATTTTCCTCATCGTGGTCATCATTTTCTCCGCGGTTATCCACGAAGTGATGCATGGCGTGGCGGCCGACCGGCTGGGTGACCCCACGGCGCGCTATGCGGGGCGTCTCACTCTCAATCCTATCCCGCACCTGGACCCCATCGGGTCGGTCCTCCTTCCTATTTTGCTTGCATTCTCGGGCGCATCGTTCTTCTTTGCCTGGGCAAAGCCGGTACCATACAATCCCTTCAACCTTCGTCCGGGGCGCTTCTCTGAAGCCATCGTGGCCGCTGCGGGGCCGCTTTCAAACTTGGTTCTCGCTCTCATCACCGGGCTTCTCATGCAGACAGTCTCTCTTGCTCCTGAGGTCAATGCGGTGCTCTTTCTTATCGTAGTAGTCAATGTGATGCTCTTCCTCTTTAACCTGTTCCCCATACCGCCCCTCGATGGCTCCAAGATACTCTCGTCGCTCCTTCCCGGGGCTATCGGTCGTGTCTACGATGAGTGGAGGATGCGCATGGAGTCCAACCCCTTTCTCGGCATGGGGCTCGTTTTAGTCATCATCGTCGTCTTTGGGCAAGCCTTTGGAGCCTTCGTTTTTAGTGTCGCGCGCCTCGTAGCAGGGGTATAGGGCCCCTTCCTTGCACTGCGTACGTATTAATAGTAGTATCTCCGCATTCCCCGCTGGGGATTTTTAATTGAAACATGGCCACAATCAACCAGCTCGCGCGTAAGGGTCGTAAGGACTCCATCCGCAAGACCAAGACCGTCGCGCTTTCGCGCGGTTTTAACACGTTGAAAAACCGCCCCAGCTTCTACCCGGCACCTTTCAAGCGCGGTGTGTGCACACGCGTTACAACCAAGACTCCTCGTAAGCCAAACTCCGCTATCAGAAAGATCGCTCGTGTTCGTCTGACCAACGGTATGGAAATCACCGCGTACATCCCGGGAGAAGGGCACAACCTCCAGGAACACTCAGTCGTGCTCGTCCGCGGAGGTCGCGTGAAAGACATCGGAATTCGATACACCATCGTACGCGGTAAGCTCGATGCTACGGGCGTGGACAAGCGCCGCCGAGGTCGCTCGCGCTACGGTGCTAAGAAGCCTAAGGCTGCTAAGTAAATAATTTGTACTATATGCGACGACCTGTAAAAAATCGTAAACAACCTCAGCCGGACGAAGTGTACGGCTCGATGAAGGTTGCCAAGCTCATCAACTACGTCATGGAATGCGGCAAGAAAGATACGGCCCGCAAAATCGTGTACAAAGTCATGGAAGAGCTGAAGAAGGATGGCGACCCTGTCGCAATCCTTGAAGAGGCGCTCGAGAAGGCATCTCCCGCTGTCGAAGTCCGCTCACGCCGCGTCGGTGGTGCCAACTACCAGGTTCCGCGTGAAGTTCGTCCTGAGCGCCGCATGGCTCTCGGACTACGCTGGATAGTCGACGCAGCCGAAGGCACCAAGGGTAAGCCGATGGCGGAGACGCTGCTCGCCGAAATCAGAGCTGCACACAAGGGAGAGGGCAGTGCGGTCACCAAGAAAGAGACGACCCACCGCATGGCCGAAGCCAACAAGGCATTCGCGCACTTCGCGTGGTAACACCCAACGTCATAGTTTGATACAAACGGTCGCTTGTAAGCGACCGTTTTGTATTCACTCACCATAGTATGATGACCCAATGAGGGCCTTTTTCGACGGTGCGTTCAAGAAAAAGTTCGCAGAGTTTTTACGGCACCCCATCGTCGATAAGATGGTCGGTGTTATCGCTATCTCCCCGATGATATTCACGCTCTCGGTGTTCGCAGAGCGAGCACTTGAGGGGTACATCAATCTGTACGGTTCGCTCATGGCCTTGAATCAAGTGCTCATCGTGGGATTCACACTTGTTCGTAGAGTCCCCGTACGCGTATCAACCAATCCTCTCTATTGGTTCATCACAGCAGGGAGGACGTACTGGACGTTTGTAGTCTTCTACTACATCGCAGTGTGGCCATCTGTCGCTATCGTGCCGGGATTTGTCACGCAAGCACTACTCGTGCTCTCAATCGCGATAATAATCTGGGCCAGGCTTAGCCTCGGGCGCAGTATCGGCTTCATACCTGCACAGAGGCGCATCGTCTCGACCGGCATCTATGCGTATCTGCGGCATCCCATCCATATCGGGTATGTCCTCTTCCTCCTCTCATTCATGCTCCAAAGTTTTTCTACCATCAACTGCGTGATTATCGGAATCGGCATCGTCTTCACCCTCGCCAAGAGCTTTATTGAAGAGCGCTTCCTGTGCGAGAGCCATGAGTATCAAGTGTACTGCGACCGCGTCAGGTACCGATGGATACCGTATGTCGCTTAGGGTGCAGGCGACCATGCGGACCTTTCGTTTACTTGTCGAGATAGTGGCGTACGATAGGCGGCATGACAGAAGTTAGAATCGGCGGGGGTTGGAAAGAGAAGCTCGTGGAGGAGTTCTCTCAGTCATATTTTAAGGCGCTCACCGATTTTGTACGCGGTGAATACAAGAGCGCGGTCGTCTACCCGCACCCCAAGAATATTTTCAGGTGCTTCGATGAGACACCATTTGATGCCGTGAAGGTCGTGATACTTGGCCAAGACCCGTACCACGGTGAAGGGCAGGCCAATGGACTATGCTTTGCGGTGAATCCCGGCGTACGCCCGCCGCCGTCACTCCAAAATATATTTAAAGAGCTCCAGAGTGATCTCGGCCACCCCGTGAACCGCGACCCCGACCTCTCGCGATGGGCGAATCAGGGCGTGCTCCTCCTCAACGCGACGCTCACGGTGAATGCAAAGACACCGGGGAGTCATCAGGGAAGAGGGTGGGAGGAGTTTACCGATGCCGCAATAAAGAAGCTCGCTGAGGAACGGGAACACCTCGTATTTATATTGTGGGGCAACTATGCCAAGAAAAAAGGCGCTCATATAGATAGAGAGAAGCACCTCGTCATAGAATCGGCTCACCCCTCACCATTTTCAGCGCACAGCGGATTCTTTGGCTCAAAACCATTTTCTCGAACCAATACATATTTGGAGAGCCACGGGCAAAAAACCATAGAGTGGTAGTGGTCTGGCGCATTTTGAAACCTCGGCGTATCGTGATGTGTAGTGAGGTGCATCCCGTGCCCACAGAGCAGGAGGCGCAGATGAGTAACAAAGAAGGCTTCGAATCCGTGCCGCATCTTATCGCCATGGCGGTACTGGGGTTGTTTTTCGCGGCAGCGGTGGGTGGGGCGGTGGTCACGTCCGCCAAGCACGCAAACATGGTGCCTACCGCTCACACGCGGTACTGACGACCGGTTTTGAGGAAGCGACAAGGCTCCGCACTGGCGGAGTCTTTGCTTTTTGGGCTGTAATCGCAGTGTTACGATTCATACATCATGAGAAACGAGCCGAGGATAATGCGCTCCAAGCCGAATGATGAAGGCTCGGCAGAGCCTGGAACTCCGATCGATAAAGAATTTATACGACAACTCTATATTTCAGTCTCTGAGATCAGGTCTTCAAATGATCCACTTAAAAACATGCAAGCACTGATGCGCGATGTAGAGCTCATCAATGGCCAGGATCTTCCTCAGGATATTAAGTTACTACATGGACTTATGAGCACGCTCGCGAAAGCCAATAGAGATATTGGTTGGAGGGAGCGCGGATACAAAGTGGGCGGAGAAAAAGGACCGCAAGTTCAATTGTTATCTGAAGCAGAAAGTGAGTCCTTTAAGCTTTTAACCCTGAAAATCAGAAATGCGGGCTGGGAGGAATATGAGAGACAAAGTGGGGGCTCTGATAGTGAGCGAAAGATGCCTAAAGAATTTAGCCCGCAATTCTTACGCTATGCGATGGTACTGCATGAGTTCCAAGTGGATGACCCGGCGGATTTTGCGCAGCGCTTGGAAGAGCTGGCACGGTACATTCTCGATCATGACTTACCAAAAGATCGGGACTTCGTTTATGATCTTGTTCACCATGTAAAAAACGCAGCAGGGTGGCTACCATATGATACTGAGGAGGCTCGTAAAGTAAATGATGAAATGAGCAAATTGGTCGGGGAGGTGGTATATAAATGCAACAATCAAGATTTCACGTGATTTGAATACCTTTGCTTTTTGATGTCATTTCGCCTATATTACTGGCACGCCTCGGGCGTCTCTTTTTTTAGATAATTCATACAATATGTCACGAGATTACCCACTTGAGAAAGTCCGCAACTTCGGAATCGTTGCCCACGTCGACGCCGGCAAGACCACCACGTCCGAGCGCATCCTCTACTACACGGGGGAGAGCCACAAAATCGGTGAAGTGCACGAGGGCAACACGGTCACGGACTGGATGGAACAAGAGCGCGAGCGCGGCATCACCATCACCGCCGCAGCCATCACGTGTTTCTGGAATCCCTCGTACATGGGCACCGACACCTCGAAAAAGGTTCGCTTCAACGTCATCGACACACCGGGGCACATCGACTTCACGTCTGAAGTGAAGCGCTCGATGCGCGTCCTCGACGGTGCGGTCGTCGTATTCGACGGTGTTGCAGGCGTCGAGCCGCAGTCCGAGACCAACTGGCGCTATGCTGAGGAAGCAGAAGTGCCGCGCGTGTGCTACATCAACAAGCTCGACCGCACGGGCGCCTCGTTTGAGAAATCCTACGCGAGCATCTTGGACAGACTTTCCACGAAGGCAGTCCGCATGCAGATTCCGATAGGTCTCGAAGACAAGTTTGAAGGTGTCATCGACCTGCTTGGCATGAAGGCCTACAAGTTTGAGGGTGAGATGGGTAAGAATGTAATCGCATACGACATTCCTGCCGAGTACCTCGACGAAGCAAAGAAGTACCGCGCTGAGCTCGTCGAGCGCATCGTTGAAAACGATGACGCGCTCATGG
>VMEY01000047.1 GCA_007375785.1 Parcubacteria group bacterium Athens0416_74
GTCGAGTGTCGCGTTCTGCCAAGCGAAATATGGCTCGTGCAGCAATCCCTTAACTTTTTCCAAAGCGGTTTGATACGGAATCGAGGTGTCCATTTCTGTCGGTAAAGTCTCAATCTGCTCCAATTCCTTTGCTGCGTCTTCGATTTGACTCTCGTACGCCCGTTTTAGGGTCTCTGACTTCGCACTTCGTACAAGGTCGGACAGCTCTCGCACTTTTTTCACTAGGTCTGTATGCTTCTGTTTATGCAACGCCTTGTGCCATTCAAGACTCTTGATTTCCTCGTTCCATGCGCTCTCGAACACAGCAGAGAGGACGCTTAGCGCGTCCGGCCTAAATCGCTGCTTTCTGAGTAGGGCGGCAAAGTCGTCTTCTAAGCTGTCGCGCCCTATCGCCTTGTTAGCGAGGGTGCAGCCGTCATGCTGGCAGAAGTAGTAAGGATACCGCTTTGTATTGCCCTGCGACCACGCTGCGGTCAATTGATGGCGGCAGTTGGGGCATATCACAAGTCCGCGCATCGGGAAATCTGCGGAAATCTTCGTGTAGCGACGTTTGCCTACCCCGATTTTGAGGCGCTTCTGTATCTGCTCGAATATGACTTTCGAGATGAGGCCTGTGTGCTGTCCTTTGCGCCGCGTGACTCCCCATGCCGGGTATGCGATATCGCCACAGTAGAACGGGTCTTTGAGAATGAGCGTGAGGTTTTCTATGTAGCACTCTGGAGGTCGCTTCTTCCAGAACCCTCTGTCTACGAGGTACTTGCAGACATCAATCTTTCGCAATAGTGCCCCGGTGGCAAAGAGTTCGAGCGCAGGCTTGAGAATCGTAAGTCCTTCCTTGCTTGGAACCGCAAGCTTGCCGCGTCCCGCCTCTGTCACCATTCTGTAGCCTTTCCGAGCAGCAAAGGGCCAGTAGCCCGTCTCGAGGCGTGCGCGCATCTTCTGTATGACCTGTCGCCGGTTTTGCTTTCGCTCGAGCTCGCCCTGCGCTGCGAACACTGTTTCCACGAATTCACCCTCTGGCGTTCCGTCGAAATTGAAGTTTGGGGACTCTGGCTTTGCACCTCGCGCATTGAATTCCATTCGCAACTGGATGTGCGCTTTCGTGTCTCGGGCTAGTCGCTTGAGGTCGTCGAAGATGACTACGTAATTCGTGTGTGCTCGTTCATCGAGGTACCGGAGCAACTCGGTCATCTCTGGACGCTCCGTGAAATCCCCGCCGCCTGTAAAAGTCTCGTGAAAGACCTTCTCGACGATGTATCCGCGTTGCCTTGCGTACTCTCTACAGCGCTGCTCCTGTGAGCGCAGGCCATTGCCGTCTGTCGCTTGCGACTCCGAGGAGACTCGGGTATAGATAATCGCTTTCTTGTAATCAGGCTTATTGCTGACTTTCTTCTTGTTCTTCTGTTGGATTTTGAGGTCCATATTTTTGGAGTTCTATCCGAATAACGTGACGACAGAGAGCGTCCAGAAACTCGAGGCGTCGCTTCACTACATCTTCCGAGCTAGAGAAATCGCGCGTTATCTCCCTGTATTCGGCGATAGTGATGCGGCGACCTCCGTCCTGGCGTCGTGTCGGTCTTCTCCGCGCCACGTATACAGGGTGCGCCTACTGGTCACCGTTGGAAACTATTGAAAACTCGGATGGGATATAAAAGTCGACCTTTGTCAAATCCACAATAAGTTCCGAGCGCGGAAATACCAACCATGTGATTCGCGGCATATGTGGTACTACGCACTATTCTGCCAGTGCTACGATGGAACTATGGCTATAGACGAGATTGTGGAGAAACTAAAATCCTTTGTGCTCGCACATTGTCCACCGAAGGAAGAGTCCGACGTGGTGTACCTCATGGTTGAAATGAGAAAGATTATCGACAAGCGAAAAAAAGAATACCCGCTGCTAAAGTTCTATGCCGATTGGGCAGTACACTCGGAGAAAGACCGGATAACCCCCGAGATTGAACGCATATCAGAGGAGCTGTACTCAACGGCGGTGACGGAGATTGAATCCGCTTTTCCCGGCATGTCTGGTACAAAATCACCAATGAACGCGTTCGCCTATATGGAAGAGTTGGGAAAGGAAATGCTTGCCCTTTTTCGCGAGTTCGGAATTGAAACTGCGTTTGTCGAAGACCGTGAAAGCTGGATTCAATTTGTCGCGCTTCTCGTTAAAGTGCTGGAGAATCAACCAATAAATAACCCATCGAAGAATGTGCAAACAATCTACTTCGAGCCAGCGAATGAAGGGTGTGTAATAGGAATTATCATATTCAAGAAGCCGGTAAATGGCTACGAATACTACAAGTATATGAATGTTTTCTAGCCATCCGAGATGTCGTTGATACTTCGCGGCGGAGGCGTATAGTCTAAAAGTTCATGAAACTCAAGAGAGTACATATATACAACTATCGGTCGATAAAAGACCAGAGTTTCAATTTCTCCCCTAGCTGTCGAGTTCTTGTTGGCATCAATGAATCAGGTAAATCAAACCTTCTCAATGCTATATCATTGCTATCCCCGGAATATGAACCGGAGCCTGGAGACGCAAGAGAAGAGTCGTCCGACGAGAGGGGTACTTACATAACTCCGGAGGTTAGATTCATTTTTGAAATTGAGAAAGATGATTACGATTTCATCTATGAATTGCTCGAAGAAAAAATAAAAGGACCAATGACAGGGCGCGTGGCAAAGCGCGGCGATAAGCACTTTACCGTTAAACAATATTGCCAAACCTTTAAAGAAGTTCTGTATCGCGTAATGATTACGGATAACAACAAGTTCGTATCATTTTGGAGCAATAACTTGTTGAACTACGAGCTAACTGATGGCTGGAAGAAACCATCGTCAACATGTCCATCCGATTTTAAGTTTACGGATGAGAACCAAGACACGAACACACTAAAGTCTTACGTACTTGTAAAGCCCAAGGAGGAATGGTCTATACCGGACTCTTATCTCGAAGATGCTAAGTTCGACGACTTTAGAAATCTCGTAAAAGAGGTGGTAGAAAAACATCTAGGCGACTCCCTGCCTGAAATTGTTTACTGGGCATACGATGAGTCACAATTGTTGCCCGAAAAGGTAAACCTGAATGAATTTGTCCAGAATCCGTCCAAGCATGCTCCTCTTCAAAGCATGTTCGTACTCGCGGGGAAAGTTCCTATTGCTGACGAAATCGCGAAGGCGCGCGAACGTGGAGAAACTCAACTGAATAACCTTCTACGCCGCGTTGCGGAGAAGAACACGGCGCACTTTCAGGAAGTATGGCGAGAATACAGAGATATAAAGTTCAGTTTGAGAATGAATGGAGATTTTATCCAGTGTTCTGTCTCGGAAAGAAACGACTATCCTTTTTTGAAACGTAGCGATGGATTCAAGCGTTTTGTGGCATTTCTCCTAACCGTATCTGCGAAATCAAAGACGGGCGACCTCTTAAACGCCGTACTGCTGATTGACGAGCCCGATTCTGGACTTCATCCATCCGGCGCTCGGTGCCTCCGAGACGAGCTCATTTCAATTTCGAAGAACAACCACGTCGTATTCAGCACTCACTCAATTTTTATGATTGACCGGTTCAACATTGGCCGCCACGTCATAGTTAAGAAAAACAAGGAAATCACGACTCTTGAGGATGCAACAGAAGGCAACGTCGTAAGCGAGGAGGTGTTGTTTAACGCACTGAACTATACTGCGTTTGAGCACCTGCAGAGTAAAAACATACTCTTTGAGGGTTGGTTCGATAAGCAACTCTGCTCAGTCGCAACAAAGACGCATGAGAAGTCCTTTTTCTCAAAGTTAGGTCTCTGCCACGCCGTGGGAGTCAAATCGTACAAATGGTTCGTACCGATTTTGGAATTGGCCGAAAGAAACGCAGTGATAATTAGTGATAGTGACGTATCTGCCAAGCAAGCACAGGCTGAGTACAAAAAACTCCATTACAAGACTGAATGGCTAACATACGCCGATTTTGGAGGAGCAACGGCGAAAACAGGTGAGGATTTTCTAAAGAAATCTTATCTTGTATCTACATTGGAGGATGTTACGCGCGGCAAAGGCAAAGAAATTATCCTAACGGAGAGCGACCTCCCAAATGACAATAGGATTCAAGCTGTATCTAGTAAACTAATCACGAACGGCTATACGGACGCAGAAGCGAAAGAAACTACCGACAAGTGGAAAGAGCAACTGTTCGAGAAATTAACGAAATCACACATTGAGGACCGATACTTTAAGTTCTTGGACGAAGTAAAGAAGAAAATTCATTCACTCAAATAGGAGTCCATTCTTTCTACCGCGTCCCGACAACCATTCAACTCGTAATAAGCTCTCCGAGCCTCATAGAAATCCGTCACAGTTGCTTCTAAATGTCCTGCGTAAAACTTCTCCGACCATTCCTCGAACGCGACAAGACTTTCTTCAGGAGTATTGAAATCATCAGGACATTTCGGCGACGCTGGCGCCAACCAAATCAAAGTACCAACTACGGTTAAAACTAACAAAACCGCGAGTGTTTGATACTTCTTCATCAGAGCGATTCTGGAAACAGCTGCATCATAAGCAACAAAACTACTAACAAAGCCAGTAGTATCGGCCACAGGGCACCTACTATCGCGCCAGCTATCAGAGCAGGAAGCCAACCGATTGCGAGCCCAACCAGGAATCCCCATTGAAAGCATGCAAATGCCCAGACTCCGAGAAAAGTAATGCCACCCGTTATTGCAAACCCAAGTTGGTAGGTATCCGATTGTATTAGCCTCAGAACCATAATCTCGAGCTAGCTGATAAGCTCCTGAGGCAAACATAAAGCCCGCCACCAGGAGGCCCTTGCGGACCCTATAGGAGTTTCCCCCTATAACGTTACGCACGCCCTGAATGACGGGTTTTCTGTGCGTAACGATTTCATGCCATGCCCGAGGACGAATCCAACGAGTTTAGGCACTAGCCTTGCGGCTCAATATTCAGTTGTAAGCGAATATTAGCATCTATTGGGGCAAGGCAACTAGCCAGCCGATAATCAACTATTTCGGAATTTCTTCCGTACCAAACCAATTCTTTCAAATGAATCGGAGTATGTATCTATCAACGTATCTCGCCTTATAACGTATATCTAATACTGTGTGGGTGTATCATGCGTCCGCGATTTTTCCACCTTTTCAAGCTGTATCTGCAGATTTTCGCTCGACTGATAGAATGCCCAGAAGCGGAAAAGGTAGTCTTTTATGCGGTTTAATAATTTCCGCCTTATGTCCACCAATGAACAAAACCGCCCGTAAGGGCGGTTTTGAGCAGCGATACTCGACGGGAATTATTGAGTTGCGCCACCGCCTGCATCCCCTGTCGCTGCACCCGGACGAAGCCGCCGCCGATGACCGCGATGAGTACGATAAGAGCGACCATCCAGCCTGCTGCGCCGCTGTCGGAGTTGCCTGCGGGTGTGTTAACGATTGTATCAGCCATAGTAAGATTGTTTCGAAACTACGTTTATAAAGTGAGTCTTAAGTTTAATGATGCACGGATGAAGACATCATGAAGAATTGATGTCCCCTACTCCCGCGAAAGGAAATGCGTTGGCTTTGATCCAAAAAGGCAGGTTCTAATAGAGTAAAGTTGTTTCCACAAATATAAAAACCGTCCCGCATCAAGCGGGCGTTTTTTGTTTTGATTACTTCCCCCTCTTACACGACAACCGGTAAGAATTCTCTAAACGCGTCGCTCAGCTCCTTCACGCCCACCGGCTTTGTGAGGTGCGTGGTAAATCCCGCATCGAGCGCTTTTTGTTTATCTTCGCGGAGCCCATACCCCGTAAGCGCGATGATGGGTATCTGTACGCCGCGTGAGAGCATCGTCTTGATGACCGAGTATCCATCCATATGCGGCATGCCGAGATCGAGGATGATGACATCGAATTTCGATAATTCCGCATGCGCGAGAGCCGCCTCGCCCGAGTACAGCGCTTCCGCGTGACACCCGAGGTTATTGAGCAGCTTTACCAGCGAGTTCGCGGCTTGTTCATTATCGTCGATGACAAGTACACGCTGCGTCATCCGCCACGCGTTTCCATGAGAGCTCGGCTCGGACGCAAAGTTGAGCACATCGGTAATCGGCAGCTTGACGATAAACTCACTTCCCTTATCTCTTCCCTCACTCTTCGCTTCGATAGTACCGTGGTGCAGTTCGATTATTTTCTTCACCAGTGCAAGTCCGATACCGAGCCCGCTCGCATTGGCACTGTCGCGTCCTTGGTAGTAAATCTCGAAAATATTTGGAAGGTCTCCGGGGTGAATTCCTTCGCCGTTGTCGCGAATCTTTACCACGGCGCAATTCGTCTTTTTGTCCTTGGAGAGGTCGACCCAGATTGAGCCGCCCGAGGGTGTGAACTTTGCAGCGTTGTTCATCAGGTTTGTAATCGCTTGCTCAAGACGTGTGTCGTCGCCCCATACCGGGAGCGGTGTGGATGCATATGTAAAATGGAGTGTAATTTCCGATGAGCGCAAAAGCGCATCGCTCGCACCCAAAGAGCGCTCTACCAGCTTTCGAAGCTCCAAGGTATGCGGCACGATTTCGATTTTGGCCTGCGTAAATCGTGTGACGTCCAAGAGGTCGCCGAGGAGCTTCGCGAGGTGGTCGAACTGATGTTCGATGATATCGAGCTCTTCACGTACGTCGGCCGTGGTTTCGAGCAACTTAAGGAGCTCGAGCGAGCTTTTGATAGGAGCCAAGGGATTTCTCAGCTCGTGCGAAAGACTTGCGAGGAAGAGGTCCTTTGCTTTGTCGCGCACTGATATCTCCTCGTCGAGTCGACCGTTGTCGAGGACGATACCGAGGTCGTTGCAAAATTCTCGAAAAAACTCGAAATCGTCCTTTGTATATACTCTGCCGGATTTGGCATATCCGAGCGAGAGTGCACCGAGCGCTTTCCCGCGTGCAAAGATTGGGATAATCATGAGCGATTGCAGGCCAAGCCGTTGCATCGCTTTGAGGTGCTCCGGCGAGCGAGCGCCCTGTCGGATAGTCTCGTCGGTCACGACGGGTACGAGCTGCGCTTCCCCGGTACGGATGACCGTATAGAGGTCGGCGGAATTCTTTTCTGTCGTGGGGAATCGCTTTTCAAATTCAAAAAGGTAATCGGTCATCACCTGGTCATGATGAATGACTGCGATACGCTCGAGTTCTCCGTGCGCATTGAGCACGTCTATGGCACACCAGTCCGCGAGCGACGGTACCGTCAATTTTGCTTTTTCCAAAAGCCACGTACGAAAATCGACCTTCATCGAAAGAATCTTGGTGGATGCGAGCATGAAGCGAAGCTTGTCTTCACGCGATGAATTGAGGCGTACGAGGTCAACCGCAGTGTGCGTTTCTTTCGTGCTTTTTTGAGGTTTTTTTACCATGCATAGTTACGACATTCCCCTGCTAACTAACTATGCGCGACACAGTTACGAGCTGCAGTATGTCAGCCCGATGATGAAGACATCGTGAATACGCGTAAAATCGCACCCTAGCCCCCGCACTGCGGGGCAATTACTTCACCCGAGCGAAAGACACCTCCTGCGGACCTGCCGCATAGGGCCCTACTTGGTAGCTGTTGAAAATAAACGTCACTGAATCTTTGCTGATGGTAAAGGTGGAGTAATTCTCCGCTTTGGCCTCCGCTCCCTCTTTGAAATACGCATCAGTAAGCTTCGCTTTCATTTCCTTGTCGGTCTGAGCAGCGACTTGCGCGAGAGACTTCCCAGTGAGAGCGAGCGCTTCGCCGAGCGTCACCTCTTTCCCTGTGCGTACATCGACATTGACCCCGATGTATACGGAGTTCGGGTGCGCGCCACCCGTGTATTCAGACACGAGGAGTGCGACGCTCACGAAATCACTTCCTGCATACGCGTCCTCAAATGAAATCACCTGCTCGTTCTTCGGCACTGAGTCTACCGACGGCACATCACTCGGATACGACTTGAATGCGGCGATTGCTCTCTCTACATATCCTTTGATGACTGCGTCGGCCGACGGAATACCAAACTGTGGGTATTTCACATCGATGGTGTACGCAGCAGTATTTTCATTCGACTCCTTTACGGTCGTCCGGACACTCGTCGGTGTCGAAGTCGCACTCTGAACATACTCCACGGGAGAAGATGTGCCCCAGATGAAATATGCGCCGCTTGCGAGTGCGATAAGTACCGCGAGTAAGAGAAGTATCCGCTGCATGCGCCCAGAATACCACGCGCACTTCGGCTAGTTTACTTCCCCCAGATACGCGACGCCGAGTCGTTTGCGGGCGCTCTCGCCCCGAAACATCTGCTCGGCTCGAAGCGGCACGTCGCCGCGCTCACCCGCATGAGCGCCGTGCTGCATGGCGTGAAAACTCGAGGCAAGGAAGACCGTGTGTTTGCCGTACTTACTGCAGAGAGCATCGATACTTTCAAAGACCTGCTCCACGCCTTTTGATTTGATGACCGAGCCGAAGAGGTCGAGCTGGACTGTATTGGCATCTTGAAGCCGCATGAGCGTCACCCCCGTCGCACGGTAGAGGACGCCCTGTTGAAACACTTTTGGGAAATACTCGGAGACGATTTTGAGCACATCTTGCGGGACGCACGATGCGTGCGAGAGCGCTATTTCGTATCCGTGATATTTGAATTCCTGCGTCTTGAGGAAGAAGAAAATCGAGGGAGTGGCGAGGCCCCAGCGCCTCGCCTTGATGCAGGCATTCTCGATATTTTTCGAGAGCTGCGAGAAGACAAACGCAGCATCGCGCGAAGGCGGCGTGAAAGTCTTCGTCTTCGAGATAGATTGGTATGTCTTCCTCCCTTCTGTATCAAGCTCGAGCGTCACCGTACCGTTTAGCTCTTTCCATATTTCGTAGTACGGCTTGGAGAGTGTCTTCTGCACCCACGCTTCATCACGCACCGCAAAGTCGTAGGCGGTCTGTATCCCAAACTTCTGCAAATACGCCGCTGTGTTCGGTCCAATACCCCATACCTGGAGTATTTTCGTCGCCTCCAAGAAGCTCCGCGAGTCGCGCAGCGGTATCACCGTGAGGCCGTCCGGCTTCTTCCACTTTGAGCCAATCTTCGCGAGTACCTTTGTCGCGGAGAGCCCTATCGAAAACGTCATGCCAAGCTCCGTCTCAAGATCTTTCTTGATGCATGCAGCCATCTTCGGGTACGGCATGCGCAGGGTGCGTCGCAGGCCGGTAAGATCTGCAAAACACTCGTCGATAGAATACTCTTCGAGCATCGGCGTGTAGCGCCGCACGATTGCGTACATACGATTAGAGAAAAGACTGTACGTCTCATAGTCCGATGGGAGTATCACAGCGTCGGGGCAAATCTTTCTCACCTCATGGAGCTGCATTCCCCGCTTCACCCCGAGGCGCTTCGCCTCGTAGGTCATCGCAGAGACGATGCCGCGCTCTTTGCCGGTGATCACCGGTTTTCCGCGTAGTGTCGGATTTTTCGCAACCTCACATGATGCAAAAAAAGAATCACCATCGATGTGCATGATGGCGCGCGGAAAACTAGAATAGCTGCCCCACATAGAGCTCTTCAGCGAATCACGCGTTCCCCGTCATCATCGAGGAGAAGCCGAGCGGGCGCATTCCCGACCAGCTTCTCAAAAGTGCCGTTGAATTGCGGATGCGGCGCGCAGAGCTGGAGAAATTGCCAGAGTGCATACGCATCGTCAAAGGCGCGATGTCGATCCAAGACAAAGAGCCCGTGCCGCTCGATGAGGTGCGAGAGTCCATGTCGACGCATCTGTGG
>VMEY01000048.1 GCA_007375785.1 Parcubacteria group bacterium Athens0416_74
CGTGATGAGGTCGGAGATTCCTTCGACAGCCTGTTTGAGGATGTCATCGCACATGGCGAAAGCATTTTTGATACCCGTCTCGCGCGTGACGATAGTGAGAAGCTTGTCGTTGGGGATGATGATGACGGCGTCGACCGCCTTGCGGAGCTCAGAGATGCCTTGCTCTGCGAGTCGGAGGCGCTGCTGTCCTTCAAACATGAACGGGCGCGTGACCACCCCCACAGTAAGCGCACCGAGCTCTCGTGCGATTTTTGCGACGACTGGTGCTGCGCCGGTACCGGTGCCGCCGCCCATGCCGCCCGTGATGAAGACCATGTCAGAACCTTTGATGGCATCCTGAATTTCTTCGCGAGTCTCCTCAGCTGCCTGCTTGCCGAGGTCGGGATTCATGCCGGTGCCGAGACCGCGCGTGAGGGTCTTGCCGATGTGAATCTTTTTCTTAGCTTTCGACTTGTGGAGGTCCTGGGCATCGGTGTTGACCGCGATAAAGTCCACCCCCTCCACCTTTGAGGTCACCATGTGGTTGACGGCGTTGCCGCCGGAACCTCCGACGCCGATTACGCGGATTCGCGCAAATGACTCGACTTCGGACCTGACCTGCTTCGACATAGTGTGGACATCATAGCACTTCGGGAAAAATGACAATCTTGACGATATGCTGTTTTCGATGCTTCATAAAAGTCGCAAAAAAGCGACAAAACGGGTGAGTACGAGCTCAATTTCTACGGAAGGAGCGCGCGAAAACTCTGTTTAAAGGATTCCCATCCGTGTGTAAACATATCTCCGAGTGAGTGACCGCGGTCGCTCATGTCTTCTCCGTATGCCCATCGGCACAGGCCGTATGCGACAGACCATGTCGCATCCGATGCTGCGGTGCGCGCCATATTTCCCGCCTGACCAATCTGCGACGGAAGCTTGAGGACTGTCTTCGCGATTTCCGAAACTGCTTCGAGTCCGGAGCCGCCTCCCGTTATCACGATGCCGGCGGGCAACAATCGCGAACGACCGATTGATTTGAGGTGCGTGTTGATGAGACCAAACATGTCGCGCAGCTGCGAGGTGACGATGGTCTGAATTTTCTTCGGCGCGATATCGCTCCCCGTGACTGCGCCGCGCTTCATCTGCTCGGCCTCAGTAAGCGGTATCTGGAAGGAGAGCGCGATAGTGTTGGTGATGTCGCCCGAGCCTTCCGGGAAGACTTTGAGTGACACGGGCACGTCGTCGTCGAACACGACGAGGGAGAGTGTCTCGGAGCCAATATTGGCGAGCACGACGCCTGCGGTCTTCTGCGCTTTGGTGAGTGCCACGAGGCTGGCGGCAAGGGGAGATGCCATGACGCCCTCCACCTCCACACCGGCGGCTTCCACCGCGTCTATCAGGTCGTCGTGGTGCTGGGTGAGGATTGTGATGAGGAGCGTGTCGACAGAGAGCTTTGTGCCCTGCAGACCGACGGCTTTGCCGAATACCTTATTGCCGTCGACGCGGTATTCGAGGGGAATAGTGTGGATAACGCTCCGATTGGTGAGCTTAGCCGAGGCACGCGTCTCGCTGTCTTTGAGCGCTCTTTCGACATCGCGCTCTGTGACAATGCCGCCTGATTGGGTTAGCGATACATCGCCCATAGAGCGAGTCTCGTCGAGGCCTACACCGCCCATGGCGATGCGCGCGCTCTTCACACTTACCTTCGCCGCAGCGGACGCGCGCATGAGCGCCTCTTTGATACTTCGCCCCGCTTCCACGCGATCGATGATGTATCCGTGGCGCACACCTTTTGTAGCGGCCGTGCCCGTACCGATTATCTGCATGGGGACATCGGGCCTTTCTGCAGGTGCAGCGATGACGACTTTCACGAGTGAAGAGCCGATGTCGATGCCGGTATAGAACTTCCTCATTTGACTATTGTACCGTGTCCTGGCCGGATGCACGTAGCCTTGGTGAGGGGATAATCCTTATTGTAAGCCGAATTTCTTGAGAACTTTCAACTCTGCTCTCTCCATCGCGTCGCCGTGCGCGAGACCTTTGAGATGAAAGAGGCCGTGCACGTAGAGAAGCGCGATCCGTTGCTTCGCTGTCACGCCGTACTGCCGAGCTTCACGCTCCGCTTTGCGGACGTTCAAAAATATCTCACCTTCTTTCGCATCGAGCTCGAAGGAAAGCACATTGGGGTAGTAGCTTTTTTTCCGATAGGCGACGTTGATGCGCTGTGCGAGTCTGTCGCCGCACAGCACGAGCGAGAGTTGATACGAGGGGCCGAGTACTGCACGGGCCAGGTCTTCAAACGCGATTCGCGGCACAGGGCCGCGAATAGTTGTTCGTATTTCTACGATAGGGGACATTTAGCGGGCGATCGGGGTGCTCTCTCCGAAGCGAGCCGGAGCGGTGGCGGTCTGTGGTTCGCGGGAGTAGGTGCGGCGCTGTGGAGCCTCGATGACCTTGCCCTCCTTTACGAGCTGGCGGTAGTCTGCGCGGCGCTTGATGAGCTTGAGTGCGCGCTTCTTCTGGACGTTTTTGGACTTTTGACGGTCGAAGTAGCGGGTCTTGCGGGAATTCTTTATAAGGCCCGTGCCCTGCACTTTGCGGGAGAACTTGCGAATCACCGAGAGGGTGCTCTCGTTGCCGCTTTTCGTGACTTCTGCATTGATTGACATGTGGGCCAGAGTCTAACACGAAAACTGCGGTTGTAGCAAGTCCGGGCACCTAGGCCGAGAGAGCGGCGAGGGGCGCGCTTATGCGGCGGCGTCTGAGGTAGTTGGAGAGGTCGTCGAGAGGGACGGCTTCCTGCGAGTTGGATACGACTTCGCGGACGAGGACCGTGTTTTCCATGGCTTCCTTGTATCCCATGATAAGGATGTAGGGGACGGCGAGTTGCTTCGCTTGCACCATCTGCTCACCGATGCGGTCGTAGAGAAGCGATTGGTGCACGGGGATATCTGCGTGCCGCAGTGTCTCGAGGACGCTGAGTGCGCGCCTCCGCGCCTCCGCGCCGAGATGAGCGAAGTAGATGGCCGGCACACCCCTCTTCTCTCGCTTCACTTGGGTCTTGCCGCGGACTTCACAGTTGATAGATATCATCGCGGCCGGCGTGGCTTCTGAGCCGAAACGCGTAGCGAGCGGGTCGTACCTGCCACCGAAGGCAATAGCGACTCGGGATCCGCTCTCTTCGTCGACAGTCGAGATTTCAAAGAGTGAATGTGCCCAGCAGTCGCGGCTACCGAGTACTTGCGGCGAGAGCTCGTAGGGGAGTCCGTAGACCTCGAGGTATTCGAGAAGCTCCCAAAACTTTCGACGCTCTTCTTCGGTGAGGTACTCCATAGCCTGCGGCGCTCTTGGGGCAGCCGGATGGCCGCGCTCTATGAGCTGCACGAGTGTGCCGAGTGGGTCTGTGGCTGCGCGCGGGCGAAGTGTGGGAGAAATCGTCTCGATGTGTTTGCGCAAATATGCGGATACGTCGCGTACGAAACGATTCGACGATTCGTGCGAGCCGATGTTGTTGATAGCAAGGTACTTCTCACCAATACCGGCTTCTTCCAAGATGGCGTGTGCGACCACGAGAAGGAGTGCCTCTGAGACGGCGGATGTACTACCGACGACGTGCAGCTCAAGCGTCGTTGAGGGGATGCCTGTCGTGTTCTGCACAGTGCGCCATGCGAGAAAGCCTTCTTTTTGCGTGCGCGCGCATGCGGCGCAGCGCTTCGCAGAAGAAGTGAGCGGACGCTCATCGCGCCTCGCGTATGCGATATCGGAGTCGCTTTTCGCCGCGCGCTTCTTGTCGTCTTTCTCGCCGGATTTAGCCATGCGTGTCATGCGCATTTCCTCAAGGGGTGCAAATCCGTAGTACTCCGCGGTGCGAATCGCCTCGGAGAGGAAATCGGCAGTGGAAGCATGGTGCGTGTCCTTGAGCCGTATCATATGATGATTATTTATGTTGCTAGTACCTTGCTACTCCGGGAAAGATGGAAATTTCTCCGAACGGGAAAAGTCGTACGAGAACCCGCCCTACGATGTCTTCGCGGGGTAAAACGCCCCATAACCGCGAATCCGCCGAGACTTTTCTGTTGTCGCCGAGCACGAAGAACTCATCAGTGCCGAGTGTAATGCTCACTTGATTGGCTCCGCCGAGGTTCTCTGTGGAAAGGTACGGTTCGTCGAGCTGGAAACCTTGCGGGTGCTCTTCGTTGATGATGGTGACGGTGTCGCCCGCGATGACTACCGTGTCTCCGGGAAGTCCGATAACCCTCTTTATAAGTGCTTTGCTGGTGTTTTGGGGAAGATCGAAGACGATGACGTCTCCTCGTGCGGGTTCGCCCAGGCTGTACGTCACTCTATCTATGATGAGGTAGTTGAGATCTTGGAATGTGGGGAGCATAGAGGCGCCCTGAACGATGTATGGAGCGGCGATGAAGAAGCGAATGAAGAGCGCAAGGCCGAGGGCTATGAGCGTGTACGCTACGAGCGACTTTGAGGACGACGGGTGCTCAGCAGATCCTTTCGCAATCGGTGTCTGCACGGTGTTTTGTGTTCCGCTTTCACTCATACGCGCAGCGGCAACCTCTTTTCTTGTAAGAGCCCATCAGAATTTTTTCTAACGGGAGACATGTGCGAATATTCTACTCGCTCAGTGGCATTGACACCAAATGAATGAAATGGTGGATAGCTAATCACGAAAAAAGTATTTTTGCGCACGAAGTTTTTTTGCTAAAAAACTTCTTCGTGCTCGCGCCGTCGCGCTCACAAATCGCAAAAATACTTTTTTCGTGATTCGCAGAGGGGTGGGGGAAGCGGAAATGGGATATACTGGCGTTCATGTCATGGGTAGTCATCGGTCTGGGCAATCCGGGCGAAGAATATACAGATACGAGGCACAATGCCGGTCGCATGGCAGTGCAATTTTTCGCTAAAAAGGCAGGAGCGAGCGCTTGGAAAGCTCACAAAAGCTCACAATCTCTCACGGCGGGGGTGAGTGTGGGCAAGAATCTGCTCGCACTCGTGCTTCCGGAGACCTTTATGAATAAATCGGGCGTGTCTGCCGCGAAGTTTGTGAAGTCGGTGAGGGCAGCGGAGAAGATGATTGTCATATACGACGACCTCGACCTTCCTCTCGGCAAAATAAAGATTTCGTTTGATCGCGGCAGCGGAGGGCACAAAGGTGTGGAGTCCATCATGCGCGCCGTGAAGACAAAAAAGTTTACGCGCATCCGCGTCGGAGTTTCGCCAACGACGGCGGCAGGGAAACTGCGCAAGCCGGAAGCGGGTGATGATGTTGTCGATTTTATATTGAAGCGATTTAAGGCGAGCGAGATGGATGATCTCAAGAAAGTATTTAAGACTGTATCTGAAGGTGCTGTCATCGCGATGAATCGCTACAACTAGCGCGAGGTCGCTTCGGTGCGCGCTCATTGACTGAGCCTCATACATGGGGCATGCTCTCGCGAGCAACTCGTGCGAAATCAAGAGGGGGGAACATGCTTCAAGATATCCATCAAGCGCCTGTCACGAATATGCCTCCGCCCGGGGGAGACCTCGTGCAGCTGTGCGCGTATTGCGAGATGTACGTCCCGCTGCCGTGTTCGGCCGCCGACTATGACCGGTGTGAGAATTTCAATCACGCCGGAAACGACGACGAACGTCGTCATTGAAAGGGGGAGGGAAACGTGCTGAGCGAGAGGGAGCTCTCTGAGATGCCGGGCGTCGGTGTACGCATCGACGCCATGCCTGAAGGTTGGCGAGCCACCATTGTCCGTCGCGACACCAATGGGTGCCTGCACGGACAGACGTGGTCAGTCAGGCCAAGAATCCAGCTCGCTGTGCAAGATGCACGGCGATGCGCGCCCGACGTCCCACTTGCGTCATACGATGCGATGGGGGCCTGGTGGATTGCGATGTGCCGGCGACGCTACCTCACGACGCTCGAATACGGGCTGCGGCTCGAATGGAGCATCGTATGAGGCGAAAAAAGAAAAAGGACCGACTGCGGAATCGCGGGCGGTCCTTTCACTTTGGCCCACTTTGTCTATTGGACCGGTTTGAGTGTCCCCATTAGAAACGCTTTGCGTTCTAACGGGGCAGGCATACTCTTACTGCACGGGCTTCAGAGTCATCCTTCTTTCCTTTGGCTCGAAGAAGGTGATGATGAACGGATACACCTTTCCGAGTTCGAGTTTCTGACGAAGCTCGTCTTCGCTCGCGAATTCCGAAATGTGGACGAGTCCAGCGACGCCTTCCTCGATAGAGGCGAGCGCACCATGCTTGTTGTACTTGATGACGACCGCATCCACCTGCTGGTCCTTGGTGAACTTCGCAGCCGCGGTCTTCCACGGGTCGTCGACGAGCGCTTTGATGGAGAGAGATACCTTCGAATCCTTTATCTCGATGACCTTCACCTTGACCGGCTCGCCGACCTTG
>VMEY01000049.1 GCA_007375785.1 Parcubacteria group bacterium Athens0416_74
GACCTGCGACACCCCTTCAGGGACTTCGATGCGTGGGCCGTAGAGAATTCCTCGCGCTTCAAAGTACGCGTACCCCGCTATCACGATAAAGAATACCGCGATGACAATCCTGGTGAGTCGTGAGTCTCGATAGGGGAGCATACTAGCGGTTCTCCTCGTCAACACTCTCCTCTACCGGCTCAGCGGCAAGTTCATCGGCATTGCCTGCACCGATAACATCTCGCGGTTTCGCACCGTCGGCAGGGCCAATGACTCCCCGGTCTTCCAGGAGGTCCATGAGTCTCGCCGCGCGTGCATACCCGACGCCGAGCTTGCGTTGCAGGTAAGACGTGGACGCCTTCCCGGCTTCTATCACCATACGTTTTGCATCAGGGTAGAGTTCGTCATCATCGCTCGTGTCAGTATCCATTGAGGCGAAAATCGCATCGGTGCCGCCGGCCTGACCTTTGGTATCGGTGAAGTCTATCTCGCTTGGCAGTGTGTCCTCGTTGGCCTTGGCGATGTATTCCACGACGCGCTTCACCTCGCTTTCTGTGATGTACGGTGCTTGAATGCGGACCGGCTTAGACATCTCACCGGAGAGGAACAGAGTATCGCCCGCGCCGAGCAGAGACTCTGCTCCACCCATGTCGAGAATTGTGCGCGAGTCGATTTGCGAAGAGACCTGGAGCGCGATGCGGGCCGGAATGTTGGCTTTGATGAGGCCGGTGATGACCTTGACCGACGGGCGTTGTGTCGAGAGTATGAGGTGAATGCCCACGGCGCGGCTCATCTGTGCGAGCCGTACGATGCCACTCTCGAGTTCGCGCGGGTACGACTGCATGATATCTGCGAGCTCGTCGATGATAAGCACGATGTATGGCATAGCCTCAGGGAGAGGCACGTCTTCCTTCGGACCTTTCTCAAGTGCAGGACCCAAAATATTCTCATGGTAGGAGTTGATGTCGCGGACCTTCTCGGTCTCGAGAATGTTGTACCGGCGATCCATTTCTTTTGCGAGCCACTTGAGTGCGAGAATCGCTTTTTTGGGATCCGTTATGACCGGTGTGAGGAGATGGGGAATTGAATTATAGAGCGTGAGCTCGACGCGTTTCGGGTCCACCATGATAAAACGCAGTCGCTCAGGACCGCAGCGATAGAGGAGAGAGACGATGATGCCATGGATTGTTACGGATTTTCCTGCGCCTGTGGTACCGGCAATAAGTGTGTGAGGCATCTTCGCGAGATCTGCAAAGATTGGCAGGCCCGTGATGGTGCGTCCGAGCGCTGTGAGCAGTGCTTTCGAGGAGTTCGTGTACCCCTCATCAGAAATGAGCGGTGCCATGCCGAGCGTCGTCCTCGCCACGTTGGGGACTTCGATACCGACGAGGGCTTTCCCCGGTATCGGAGCCTCGATGCGGAGCGGAGAGGCGGCAAGCGCAAGTTCGAGATTGCTCTGGAGCGCGACAATCTTCGAGAGACGCACACCTTCGGCCGGTTTCATCGCGTAGCGTGTGACGGTCGGCCCGATTGACGCTTCGTCCATTTCCACCTGGATTCCAAAGTTTTGCAGCGTTCGCTTGATGAGGTTCATGTTGGCCTTCACGTCTCCGACTTCAGGCTTCCCCTTATTTTTTGAGAGAAGTGATATGGGCGGCGGTGTGTATGCACTGCCAGTAGCAGCGATGATGGGGAAGCCGTCGCTTGGCGCACTCTCGCGTTTATCAAAAGAGCTTACACTCGGTTGCTTTGGCGCAGAGACCCGCTCTTCTTCTGCGGCATGCTCCTCACGCGCTTCCTCAGGCTCCTCCGGAAGCCCGGTCACCGGGACATCGTCCATGTTTGTCTCTTCGTACGGCTGTGCGACAAACCACTGCTTGATACTCATGACGAGCGCGTGCAAATTTACATCAAAGGCGACGATGAGCGCGGCGATGATAAAAGCAATGAGAAAGATAGCGGTCGCTACGCTATCGACTGCAGCCATGAGGGGGTGTGCTATGGCGTCTCCAAGCACGCCTCCACTCGTGGAAGAGAACAGGCTGATCATGCCGAGGCCGGAGAGCAGAAAAACAAACATGCTTACAAGCTGCACCCAACCGAAATGTCGTTCGAAGGAACGGAAGATAAGTACCGCAAGCATGACCAGCGAGAGTGGGAGCAGCATGTAGCCGATGCCGAGAAGCCACGTGAGCCATCCGTAAAAAAGTTCGCCGGCGGAGCCCCCGACGCCGAGTGCGGCGAGTGCGAGGAAGCCGGAGATTGCAATAAAGAAAATAGCGAGAACCCCCCGGATAGCCTCGTTGCTTACGAGAGGCGCGCGCGGCTCATCGTTCGTCTCTTTGAGCTTCCCATTCTTGCGCTCTCGCTTCGATTTCATGCGGACATGATACCACGTGCGTGGCGCAAAAAACCGGAAAAAATCTATTGTTTGCGCGACGAAACCACGTTTCAGATATCAAGTCACACGTACGTCCTTCACGGTCACGCGTGCATTGCTATTTCCCACGTCCTTTATATAATCGAGATGTCCAAGAGCTATAACGGACTCTTAAAAGACGTCTAAAAATCCACAATGGACGAGATAAAAGACATTCAAAGGACAGATTCGGTATCTCGTTTCATAGACCAACACAGTGTTCGCACCAATCCCTTTGGAGAGAATCGTGCGGCTGATCGCGCTTACCGTCGTGCCGAGCGCATCGCTGCGGGCCTCCACATGCTGACGAATCATATTTCCGAACAAGAACCGGTTCGTTCAGAGGTGCGGTCGACGGCGTCGCTCGTTTTGCTCGATGTGCTGAAGTTGCGTGACGAAATGCGATCGGCACACTCGCACTCCGTTGCTGAGTTGCAAGGACGGGTTCGATACCTGATTTCAATGGTTCGTATCATGGGTGTATCAGGGTTCGTCTCACAGCAAAATGCAACGACCGTTATCGAAGCACTCGATGAGTTGGGCACGTATGTCATTGCGTCGCAGCGTTCGATGCTCTCTGAAAACATCTCACTCTCGAGAGAAGATCTCATCGATGTGCGAATGCCGACATATCGCCCCGTGCAACCAAGACCCGTAAAGGACATGTCCGATATAAAGGACACGAAAGACGTACACCTGATAAAGGACAGTCATGAGACGTCCGTGAGGAACGGTGATTCCGTCGGGGCATTGAGTGTCCGTGTCCAAAGTATCTTGGAAATATTGAAAGTAGGCGGCTCTTTGGGCATCAAAGACATCTCCGCGAACTTGCCCGAATATAGTGAGAAGATGATTCAGCGAGAGTTGCTAGAGCTCGTCACTCGTGGGGCTATAAAAAAGACGGGTCTCAAGCGGTGGAGCAAGTACTCCCTTGTCGCCTAGCGGGGGCTCTACAGAGACGTATTTGGTGACCTTGGGTACGCCCCGGTGAGCCCGTGAAATATTTTCCTGCCTACGACGTCATTATTATTGACTCTGGCCCCTGGCTAGAGTATTGTGCCCGCGTAACCTGAACATCGGAAAAGGGCCAGAGATGGCGCTTTTTTGCTCACAGGTTATCCACAAAACGGAGTTCACTGAATTCACGGTCGGATACCCCCCTGGTATATAATTGCGCTGATGTGTCTTCGGACATGTCAGGACAGGGAGGCGACCTGAGTCGCACTCTGCGCCGTTCTTTGACATACGAATAAGGAAAGAAAATTCCGGATGTCGCACATCCTGTTCATGAGCAGTCTCATGAGAATTCGTTCATGCATGCAGATGCATGAATATCTCTGCATCTCTGAAATCTTCGGATACGAAAGAAAATACCGCACGATTCGCCAGCTGGCGAACTTCCCTTCTTGCTGCTAATCCCTTCCTCCATCTCTTCATTATTAAAAGGAGTAGGGGCTAGCAAAATTATTAGTTGTCTCAATAAAGTATTGAGGCACACAAAACGCAGACGTGCTCCCGTCGAAAGAACACGAATGCGGTCTCGACATAACCTGTCGGGATACAAAGGTCAAAAACAATAAATATGAGTAAAGCATTAGCAACAAAGAATGTTGCGGCTGTGCTCTTGGCTGTTGCCATGGTCTTCGGTTTCGCTTTCTCTTTTGCCACTCCGGCAAAGGCAGATGTGATTTCTGATCTCCAGGCTCAGATCCAGGCACTTCTCGCACAAATACAGGCGCTCCAGGGCAATGGAGGTTCCCAGCAGGTTGGGGGTCTCAAGTGCACCGCGACCTTCACGTTGAACCTCAAACAGGGTTCTACGGGAAGTGAGGTCCTCGCTCTTCAGAAGTTCCTGAACAGCGTTGATGGCACACAGCTTGCCACCGCAGGCGCAGGTTCTCCGGGCAATGAAACGAGCTACTTTGGTGCAGCCACCAAGGCAGGCGTCATCAAGTTCCAGGAGAAGTTTGCGGCTGACGTCCTCACGCCGGTCGGCCTCACAAAGGGCACGGGCAATTGGTTCGCTTCGACGCGTGCCAAGGCCAACGCACTCTGCGCAGGAGGCGGCACGACAACTCCGCCAACCCCAGGTCCAGTAACAGGCACACTTCAGGTGATGGCTGGTACGCAGCCTGCGAACTCGTTGATGCCGGAAAGCGCCTCGCGCGTTCCGTTCACCACGTTCACGCTCGTCAACTCGAGCACGGGTGCGGTTACGGTCAACAATGTGACAGTCCAGAAATCCGGTCTTGGCGACAAGGCTGCGTTTGACGGCGTCATCCTCGTTGACTCAAACGGCATGGCTCTTGGTAACACCAAGACCTTGAACTCGAGCAATCAGGCAGTACTCGACGCGGGCATCACGCTCCAGCCGGGTCAGTCGGTTTCGCTCACAGTTACAGGAAGCACGGACTCTGACAACGACGCATACGCGGGTCAGATCATCGGTCTCTCTGTTGTTGGCATCAACGCCAGCGGCACAGTTTCCGGCTCGCTCCCAATCTCGGGTGCGATGCACACGATCAACTCGACGCTTGCGCTCGGCGGCATGAGTGCTGCTGTTGGTCCTCTCGATCCTGACACCACTTCCCTCGCTACGGCAGGCAGTGGTAAGTCAATCGGTACGACCGGCTTCATCTTTGCCTCCGTTCGTCTTACGAACACGGGCTCTGCTGAAGACCAGTGGGTCAAGTCGATTCGTTGGAATCAGTCTGGTTCCGCTTCGGCTTCTGACCTTGCCAACGTAGTTACGGTCGTCGACGGTACATCGTACCCGGCGAGCATTTCTGCAGACGGTAAGTACTACACTGCAGTCTTCCCAGGCAACGGTCTTGAGATCAAGAAAGGTCTCAACAAAGAGTTCTCGGTCAAAGCAGATGTTGTCGGTGGTCCTGCTCGCACGATCTCCTTCGACCTCTACAAGGCTTCGGACATC
>VMEY01000050.1 GCA_007375785.1 Parcubacteria group bacterium Athens0416_74
AAAAAACTCTTTAGAATGTACGTTCTTGGATGCATCGAATGGAACTTGGGCAATGCCGTTTCGTGTTAGATACGCGTGCACTGCATGGTCCCGAAAGAAAACCTCATCGTTTATGGTCGCCTTGTGGCGTGAGATCTCTTGCAAGTCTTTGTAATACTTCCTCCATTCGTTAAGGCGCTCGTCAACTGGGCGATAGGTATCTCCCACCTTGAGATAGTTCGGGAGTGTGTTCGTTAAAAAGGAATAGATGTGCGGCACAACGCGCCCCGTGATCACTCTTTGTAGTTCCGATGTATCAATTTTTGACATAGTGCACCGTCTTTTGCCTCACAAATATTCCGTCTGAGCAATCGGGTTACTCTTGTGGTGCCAAAAAGGAAATCGCACGAAGAGGGAGTAGTTGTTTATCTTCATCGGTCATTTTTTCATAATGCTGTTCCCAAAGCTCTATGAAACTATCCAGATCCATCTTCTCCATATGTTTACCGGAGGTGCGGATCTCACTTATCGCGTCGGGAGTGAACCCCCCGCTGGAGACAATTATCCCTATGTAGCCGTCCCGATGGAGCGAACCGCTCAGTGCCTGTACGTCGGGTCTCCCGATCTTGGAATCCGGGCGATGTTTAACTTGAATGCGAATTCGAGGAGATTCGGCGCCAATCGGATCTTTATATGCAACAACGTCGATACCGCCATCCGGTCCTTTTGGAGCGATGAATGGCGTATAGTACCCCATGCCACGAAAAAGCGCTGCTACGAGATCCTGAAACTCATACGGATCGAGTTTGCGGATATGGTTCTTAATTTCCTCTAGTGCATCATTTTGAGCCTGTTCGAAGTTGCGCGATTGAAATTCGTCAGCAGCCGCCTCTTCTACAAGATCTTCTCCTTCAACTACTGAAAGGTTTCTAGATTGCGCCCATTGCCGGTATTTTTCATCAATGGTTTGGCGAAAAACGTCTGGCTCAAGCGTAAGTGACATCTCACCCTCTTCTGTAATATACCAAACGCCTTTTTTCTTTCTTAGCCAACCCGCCTTAACTAATCCAATAGAGCTAAATTGCATTACTTTTATCCATCGCACGCCTCCTCCTTTATACTCGTACTTCTCAACGGTATTCGGCTTTAGTCTTGCTTCTAGTTCCTCTATAACTTTCTTAGCCGAAAGTGAGCCCCCATTTTCGTGGAGAATCAAGATAATAGCCCGGAGATACTCGGTAACCCTCTCTTTGGACATATTGGCCATATGGACGGATCATCCCATAAATTGAAGGTTTGGCACAGACTCTTAGTCGCGGCACACGAACGAGGCCGTAGGCTTTCTGACCGACGGGGAAACGGGAGAGGTTAGGGTGTTTTTTTGTCGTTGGAGGAGTCCTGTCCCTCACGGGACATGACGATGGCGAGGCCGATGGCAAAGGCCAGGAAGAGGACTACGGCGAGAATAATCATTATGCACAAATCATCCCACACATCCCCCATTTTCCTACCCCTCTCCACTCCTCTCCCTCCCTTTCCCCTCTCTCTTTTCTCACCCCCTCTTTCCCCCCCCATTTCTTATTGCAGTTTTTTGCAAAACACTGCAATAGATTCGCTGTGCATAGCCGCGTGCAATGTCGCTTGGGGAAACGAAAACGGCTCAGGCTAGCCTGAGCCGTATATTTAGGCTTGTTTACGGAGGTAATTGACTGGCGCTTACCGATATGGTCATATCCTGAAAGCCACTTGCAGCATAAGGAGGCCTGCTTGTTAAAGACAGCCCAATTCCGCAACCGTCTACGGGAAACGGTCGGAGTCGCGTACAAGATTTTTGGAAGGTCATTGTGTGTCTTTACGAATATCGACGATGCTCTCACACAGGGCTCATCAATCAACTACGCCGAACCGATCGCCACAGCGATAGCTCTGCAGGAAAATCGAGACATCATGAGCATGCGCTACTTCGACCTCCAGACCCGGGGTTCATACGGGTCAGGAATTGGGGGCAAGCCGAAGCCGGGCGACTACGAGTTCGACGAGGTTGTGTTCAAGAAGGAACACGATTCGGTTGTCGCCATAGCCTGGAGGCCAACGGCGTGCCCGCAAGAAGTCTGCGCGATCTTCGCGATGTACATCGACGGCGCTCCGCATCAGGTGCTCCATAGACCTGCCCAAACAGTGTCGTTTTAGTCAGAATGAACGCTACAATTCAGCCGCCCCGGCAACGGGGCGGCTGATTCTTTTTTACCCCCCCATTTGTTATTGCAGTCTTTTGCAAAACACTAGAATAGATTCGGCGCGAGTTGTCAGCTTGTGCCGCACACTACTCCCCTCATTGCGCTTGAGGACGAGCCCCGCGACCGCAAGCTTGCGCAAGTGGTCGGAAGCGTTCTCATATCCTATGTGCAGCCTCTCCGAGACATCTTCCACCGATAGCTCCGGCTCGCGCTTGAGCAAGTCCAAAATTTGCAGGCGCCGGTGATTGGCGAACCCTTTGATGATGCGTTCAAGTTTCCTGTACGAAACCTCCGCCATGCACGTATTTTAATCTATTGCAGTCTTTTGCAAAACACTAGAATAGATTCCTTAGATTTTGGAGAGGAGGTTGGCCATGTTGGCCAGGTCGGCGGTCAGAGGACTCTCGGGCCATTTGGCACGGAGGGCGGTTAGGACACGCTGCGTATGGGCGAGGGTCTTTTCCTTGGACTCGCTAAATCTCTCGAATACCGCATCGCCGTGAAGCGCGCAGTCTTCGAGAAGTTCCGCGTTGTTGGCTATCACGTCGGCACTCTTGAGCAAGACCGAATCGTGTGAAAAGGTGTCGATGTGTTCGAGCGCCTCTTGCTTACGCGCATCCCACGACATACCCCTGTCCGCCTCTGTCACACTCTGCACCAGCTCCGCCACACGCTCACCGAAGCGCTCTGCAAGCATCTCGCGTGTCACTTTTTTCTCTTCTGTACTATCTTCTATCGTATCGTGGAGGATTCCCGCGATGATGAGCTCTTCCGATGCACCGACTCGCGCGAGAATGAGGCCCACCGTGAACGGGTGCGAGAGGTACGGGATGTCTTTTCCTTTGCGCTTTTGCTTCTGGTAGACCTCATGCGTCTTGAGCATGAAGCGTATCGCCTGCTGCATCTTCTCCGTATACATCATTGCCACACTCTACCACCCCTCCTTCTCTGCGATTGTTATTGCAGTCTTTTGCAAAACACTAGAATAGATGCGCGTGAGAAAAATGGAGTTGGGCGGGGCAAACGCGCGGATACAGGGTGAAATCAAGTGATGTTGACTTGTCGCTTTTAGCGTGTCATTATCGCTGCGGTTCAATATCGAAACACGAAAGGACATCCCGTGGCCACACGTGACTGCAAGTTCCTGATCATCGGTGGCGGGCCCGCAGGGCTCACCAGCGCCATCAATGCCGCATCCGAGGGCCTCAGCCCGGTTCTCATCGACTCCGGCCCGAGGGTCGGCGGGCAAGCCCGGCAGAGCTCGCTCATCGAGAATTACGCGGGATTCCCGGAGGGAATCTCCGGTCCCGACCTTCTGGACCGTTTCTGTCGGCAGGCCGCAAAGTTCGCAACGCGTGTGCAGTGCCCGGCAAAGGCACGCACGCTGCGCATCGACGGAGCCCGCAAAATCATCACGACGGACGATGAGGAGTTCGCTGCGAAGACCGTGCTTCTGAGTATCGGTCTGTCCTACATGCGCTTGAAGGCTCCCGGCATGCTCGAGCTGCTCGGCAAAGGGCTCGAATATGGCGCACCGCTGATCGACCCGACGACCTACGGAAAGTCCCGGATATGCATCGTGGGTGGCGCCAACTCGGCGGGGCAAGCTGCGATGCATTTTTCGCAGAATCCCGACGCGCACGTGCATCTCATCGCGCGGTCCCCGCTCGAAGACAAGATGTCGCAGTACCTCGTCGACCGCATCCGCGGCTGCGCCAACATCACCGTGCACGAAGGTGCCGAAGTGAGCGAAGTGCACGGTACCGAGAAGCTCACCGGGGTGTCGCTCAAGTTCAAGGACGGCGCCGCATCATCGCTCGATGCGGACAATATGTTCATCTTCATCGGCGCGGCACCGAAAGTGGACTGGCTCAACGGGACTGTGGGGATGGATGCCAAGCACTTTATCCTCACCGGTCCCAAGCTCGTCGACACGAATCACTGGCCGATTACTCGTCAGCCCTACCCCTTCGAGACGACCGTGCCGGGCGTCTTCGCATGCGGCGACGTGAGGCTGGGATCCGTGAAGCGCGTGGCGGCGGCGGCGGGCGAAGGCTCCGCGGTCGTCCCGATCATTCACGAGTACCTGCGCCACGAGTAGATCACTCGATTCGTACGTTCCAACAGTAGAGCCGGCGCTTGCGCGCCGGCTCTTTCCTATGTAAGCACCGAGAGTCGAAACGCAATCGTGTCTTCTGCATCAATCTGCTCAGCGCGGCGCACCATCGCCTTGAGCGGAAGTAGGTACGTGCCGGAGCGCTTGTCGGGAAAGACAGACGTCTTCCATTTCGTCTTCCCTATCTGCGCCTCTATCGGTATAGAGCCGAACCCTCTTTTTGCTTTCCCGTGGTTTTCTTTGAGAATCTCTGAGGTTTTCTTATCCACGTGCACGAAGTGCCAGGCAGCACCTTCGCCGGGCCACATCCACACTTTTCCTCTGCACGCGTAGACCTTTGCCACACTTACGGCGTCGTAGAGGTCGCAGTGACGACGAGTGATGCGCGGATTTTGTCGAAGGCAGCGAGGAGCGCTGTGCGGTCGAACTCGCGCACGGCGTCAGGACCGAAGTTCTCGATCGCCGCGTAATGGATGAAGTAACGGATTGCCGTGCATGGCTTCGAGCCCGCTATTGCATAGACGGTCTCTTCGTACCTGTTCCCTACAGCAGCATCGCTCGTCGACGCGACAGAGTATGTGACCCCATTTTCCGTCACACTCGTCGCCTTCACATTGTCGACGATAAAGATGTCCCCAGTACAGCTCTGCGCGCGCGGCAGCTGTTCTATCGAGACGCCGGTGTCGTTCATCGAGAGATTGGTGCCCGTCGCCATCGTCGCAGGGATAAGTGCCTTCACGCCGTTGATTGGCTTTTTGGGGAAGCCCAAATACTGGTAGTCGGCATTCAGCGTATAGCTCTTCGGATATTTGATTGAGATGCCCATGGTCGACGATGCGTAGCTCGAGCGCGGCTCCTGACCCGGCACCTCAATCTCACAGTTGGAGTAGGTCTCACCCTGCGCACCTTCTGTGATGAATGCTGTGTCGCCTTTATTCCAGAAGACCACGCTTTCACTCTCGGTCGCATAGCGCGCGCCAGAAGCGG
>VMEY01000051.1 GCA_007375785.1 Parcubacteria group bacterium Athens0416_74
CAATCTCGCGTCGCAATTTGAGTTGCGCGGCGAGCTCCGCCGCGATAAGCAGTTTTCGCTCTTTTATCTCACGTACCGTACCGATCATCGTCGCGAACTCTTTTTCAAGCTCGGGGTTTATCAGTATCTCCGATTTGATTTTGTTGTAGGCGTGGATAATCGTAGTGTGGTCCCGATTGAGCATCCTGCCGATGCTTGGGTACGACATGTCGCCATACTCCCGCAACATGTAAATAATCAGGTCGCGAACCCTTACGACTTGCTTCTTGCGCGTATGGCTGATGACGATCTGTTTCTCCTGACCCAGGTATCTCGACAATGTTCCGATGATGTCACTTTCGCCCTCAATATCCGGCATTGTGATAGTGGGCCTGCGAGGCTTGGGAATATAGATCGAATCATCATCCACTACGAGCTTGGGCACATGCTCAACCTGCGGTGTTTTGGCCGCCTCCATAACGGCATCTATATCGGAGCCGGGCAACTTTAGCAAACGCTGCAACTCTTCCTTGGTCCGACCGATAATACCGCCAAGCGTTCTGATGTTGTTCGCCAGGAGCTTATTAACGACCTTCTTATCCAGCTTCGTGCTTTCAACTCTCGTCTTTATGTAACGTCCGGAGTCCGGAGTGTTCTGCGTCTGATCCATCATTCATTTGGGGTTTGGTAGGAAGCGTCAAATAGGAATGTGTCGAGATCTTCGTTGGCGCTCTGATGGACCCGTCTGACAACTTCGGAAATCTTTTGGTCGACGGAATCCGCACTGAAGCTTTGATAGTCTTTGCGTTCGAGTTCGTGCACGGCTTCTTTCACGAATATATCGACATAGCGCTCGAAAAGGAAGTTGCGCCACTGTACGGACGCCGATGTAAACTTATCCAAGATTTTGGACGCCATGGGACTGGATGTGTTGATCCAAAAAATATTTGCCGCAACGTCCTGCGGGCGCTGATACACGACAGGGTCTCTTTCGCTGAGAATCAGCATGCCTCCCGGCGCTATATTCAGGGGGTCGGGATTATGACCGGAAAGCAACACCTGCGGGAATGACCTTCCTCCTTTGTTGTCTCGTTCCGGCACGACCGTCACTTTCATCGTTGCGATTAACTTACCGGCTTTTGCGGTAATTGTTGCGATCGCGCCGACTTCATCGCCTATAGCGTTTAGGTTGATGAACGCCACCTCCTGTCCGTCGTCCGTCGCTTTCAGATAATCCGACTTGATCGGCATCTGCGTTTCATCCAGAGACACTTTGTCCGAATCGCAGGAGAAAAATACTGTCGCCCCGATTGGCAGTGCTTGGGGAACACTGGCCTTCAGAGTGATGCGGGCGGGAGACTTTATCTGTATCTCCGCTTCGGGGAATCGGAAGTCGAAGCCGTTAAGTGGAGCAGAGACGCTATCGACTGGATGTGGAGGGGTATCCTTACCTCCGCGCCCATTATTGCCGGCCCCAAAGAGGTCCGACATGATTTTACTCATGTGCTTGTTCTTCCACTCGTTCAACACGTCATTGAATTTGGATGTGATTTCTTTTTGGTTTTCTTTCTGCTTTTCGCGCTCCACGGCACCGATCTCGTTCGCCAATTTGTCCACCTCTGCGCCGATCCACTCGATGAGAGCACGGGTCGTGTCATTCACCACGAGCTTGGAACGGTCATTAGAGACACAGTCATTGTCATGATCTTCCAGAATTGAGGCATCACCCTCGGTAGCAGGACCAAACTCTCCGTAGATGAATGCCGCATAAGGGAATCCCGTCACACCCATCTCAGACAGCTGGTATGTTCCTATAACGCCGATTTCTCCCAATATGTCGATTCGATTCAGCTCTCCTAGCTTGCTTCCTCGCGCAAGCGCTTCAGCCGATGTTCGCAGTATCAACTTCCCGGACGGGTATTTCTTATTCGCCATTTCCACCGTGACGGTCTCTTCGCCGGATCGCGTTGAAAGTGTCGCGGGTATTGTCACTACTCGCGGTTCTTCGAACCCTGCCAGCGGATCGAGGACGTCAGGCTTCAATAATGCGTTCCACGATTCGCCGTTGTGGATGACTGAAACATTTGCTCGTTGCAGGATTCGCCTCGATTGCGGGTGGTTCTTGAATCTTTCTATCTCCCTGTGGAGCTTGAATTTGCCCTTTACGCCTTCGGGTGCGATACCCTGGATTACCGTAAAACCCGTCTCGCCCGCGATAACCCGCTCCTTCGCTTCCTTAGTGATAGGCAATGACGCGATCTCAGCGAAGGCGAGTGCTTCTTTAGGCGACATCGTTTTGTCCTGGTATCCAGTAGCGAATCCGTACTTTCGATTCTCGCTGAAGCCGAAAACGTTCAGGACGCCGTTCTTGTATGTTATGAAACGAGACTCTTTAAACATTTGGCGCATGTAAAACTTCCCGCCGTTGCCGTGTCCTCCGTATGTCTTTATGTTCTTGCCTCGCTTTGACGCATTCGGATCACCCCAGCGCTTGAAGGCCTTCTCGATGTCGACACTGCTCATGCCGACAAAATCTATACATTCCACGGTTGGGTGAGTCACTCCGGCATCCGTGAACCGAAAGACGACGTACTGATCTTCTTGTCGAATCCCGCTTGTTCGATATGCGTCTACGGAGTTCTTCAACCACTCCGCCATGCCTTTTGCATGATCGAACTTAAACTCGTTGCCGATGATGTCCAAGAGGTGATCATCAATGACGTTGGGTACTTCTTGAATCGTTATCAGCTTCTTCGTCATATTCAGTTTCCCTTGATGAAATAATCTATTACGGACTGATGTTTGTTTACGAGAAAATTGTGGTAGTCACGCAAAGCATTCAATACGGGGTCGCTGGTATGCGCTTCCAGCTCTGCTATCACCGCTTTCATGGTCTCCAGACGGCCGATAAAGGCATTGCGCTGCGTCCTGACCGTGACGCCGAGGTAGTTGTATAGATCATTATCCGAAAGGTTGTCGCGCTCTCCCTGTAGAAACAGAGCGAAGCCCTCCAGAGATTTTGCACGAGCAACCTCGGTCTCAGCTGTGCGAGAAAGTCGATCATTGCTGCTTGGTGTCGCATTCTCACCACGTTGAAGCGACTTGGCGTAATCGATACCGCGTTCCGTGAGGGAAAATATTTTATTCACCGCGTTCAAATACCCCTTCTTCTTGAAATCGTAGAGCGGCTTGTGTATCAGATCTCCCGAGTCGGGATGTTCCGGATAGCCTTTCAAATGGAAATCATGCGGAAATTTTTTAAACAATCCGACAACGATGTCTTCGTACCTGACCTTCGCCTGTTCGCCGTTGCTATGCTCGTATAGAAAGAGGAGTATCTTGTCGCCTCGACCGAGCTGATCGCGAGTGTTTTTCATATATTAAAGTCTAAATTGCTCGTGCCTTCTTGTAATCAAGAACTTCGCCTTCGCGTCTTTTACCTTACGCTCGATTTCCGAAAAGATCTTCTCTATATCCTTTTCATCGAAGTCGTAGAGTTGACGATTGGAGCAATTCGACAGAACCTTGAGGCGGTGCAGTACCGCGTTCGTTCGCAGAGTAGCAAGTCGCTTGAAACGCTCTTTTTTGTTGTCCGCAGTGGGTTTTACCATATCTACGCATCGAATAACTAATATATGTTATGTATATTACACCGGTTGCAAAAATGCAAGCATAGGTAAATGGGGACAGGCACCATTATCCTCGTCTCATCACTGAAAGATACCGAACATCTTTTTATCAAACCACCTCCCACGGGTGTATACTTCTTATATATGAATTACATGAATGGGTACGGTCCTATGGGTGACTGGGGCGCGGGCTTTGGCTTGCCGCTCGTCATGTCAGCCTTTTTATTGGTGGCAGTATGGAGCCTCTTGTGGAAGGGTCTCGCACTCTGGCGCTCAGCAAAGCGCGGCGATATGTGGTGGTTCATCGCATTCCTTCTTATCAATACACTCGGTATCCTCGAGATTATTTACCTCTTCGTGGTGACCGGTGCCAAGCTCTCCGACTTTACCAAGCGGACGACGCACGGAGCGTAAAACACTCCTCAATGAAAACGACCCCTCTCGGGGTCGTTTTCATTTTGCGTGTGCGTATTCGTGAAATGCCTCGATGAGTTTCTTCGTGTGGGGACCGACGCGTCCGTCGCCGATAACCCGCTCCCCCACTTTCACTACCGGCACAATATCTTTGAAGCTCGATGTGAGGAACGCCTCGTCGGCAGCGTACATCTCTTCTACCGACACGTCTCGCTCTTCCACCGGCATGAGCGCGCGGGCTAATTCGAGCGTCACTTTACGCGTGATGCCGTAGAGGATGTTGTCTTTGGCGGTGATGAGTACGCCATCTTTCACTGTGAAGAAGTTGCTCGTGGCACATTCGAGGACCTGCCCGTGCGCTGTGTAGAGTATTTCGATAGCGCCTGCGCGCACGCGCTCGTCTTGGAGCATGACTGCCTGAATATAATTTGTCGTCTTCGATTCGGGAAACTGTCGCTGAAAATCAAACACGGTGACGCTCGTGCCACTCTCATACACCTCCCTCGGAAGTGGTGCGAGCTCCTCGACGAGCACATAGAGCGTGGGACTCTTTGGATCATGGCGAAGCCCGTCTATCGCCTCACCACCCGTGAGCACAATGCGTATGACTGCCTCTTTCCCGTCTGGAATGTTGGACTCTATGAGGCGCGTTAGAATCTCCGCCATCTCCGCGTCACTCACCGGTATCTCGATATGCAGGCTCGTCGCAGAGCGCCGGAAGCGCTCCATGTGATCGGGCATACGAAACGGGGTGCGGCCAAAGGTCGTGAGCGCCTCATAGATGCCAAATCCTCGAAGTAGCCCCAGGTCGTACACCCCGATTTTCGCTTCCGAGACGGGAAGAAAAGCACCGTTGAGATAACACTGCGGCGCCATGCTACAGCACCTTATTGATGAGCCAGCCGAGAACCGAGAGCACGATAGCGCCGAGAAGCGCCGCGAGGAATCCGTCTACTGAAAAGCCCGGGACCACAAACTCCATCGCCCAGAAAAGCAGCGCGTTGAGTACAAAGGCGAAAAGACCAAAGGTAATGAGCGTGATGGGCAGCGTGAGGACAGAAAGTACGGGGCGAATCACCATAGTAATCACGGACCACACGAGCGCGACGAGCAGTATCGTGAGCCACCCACCGCTCACCTCAATACCGGGCACGATGTTGACCGTGAGCACGACGGCAGCGACGGTCCCAAGAAAGCGAAAGACTGTTTCTGGCTGGGTTGA
>VMEY01000052.1 GCA_007375785.1 Parcubacteria group bacterium Athens0416_74
AAATAGATCCGCTCGGCATCGAGCACCGGTGCAGATTTTTGTACGACGAGGTGAAAACTAGGGGATGGCGCCGTATAGTGCCATATAGTCCTGAACGCATCCTGTGCACTACTGGCATCCTTCGTGTTCAAAAGCGGAATACCAAAATCCGGGAGTGTGAAAAGATGACCGAGAGTTACGTTTTTGTCCTTGAGAAATGCATACGCATCATCAGTGCGGAATGTGAGTATGACGAATACATCGGTGACCTCTCTTCCTTCGCGGGTGAGGATATCAATCTGCTTATTCACGCTCTGACCCGAATTCATAAGGTCGTCCACGAGTATTACCGGCTCGTCCGTAAGGGTCCCCTCGATGTATTTCATGAGTCCCTGACGCTTGCGTGACTTCCGGACATAAAAACAATTGACCGGATGGCCAAGCTCAACTCCTTTCATCACGATAGCGGCAACAAGGGCTATGCCCGCTGTCTCTATCCCGCCGACTTGAAAGGGGAGTTTGTGTTGATATCGCTCCCAAAATAATTCCGCATATCTAGTGAGCCATTTTGGCTGCAGCATGAGCGCGCGGAAGTCAAACATCCACGGGTCGCGCGTGCCCGTATGCTCGTTACCGACGATAACAGCGCCGTGCTTAGCCTGAACAAATACAGTCGAACTGATTGCCTTCCGGAAATCTTCCGCGCCGCGTTTATTCTTTTCGATTTCGATTTTTGTATTCATACCAGAGTTTTATCAGAAGCACGATTGCCGTAATAACCCATACAGAGAACCAGAATGCGATGAGTGTATCGACATGAGGCGCCAGAAATTGCTGGAGAGGGTCAAGACTCGTTGGGGCGTTGCCCGCGTTTTGTTTCAATTCAATCAGTTTCGTTGTAGATGCGGCATCCATGTGATGTCATTTAGTACTGGTAGTCATTCTCCACAGGATACCCCACTACCGGTGCGTCGGGAGGAACTTTAATCCACTCATTATGAGCGAGTGGCCGGTAGGTAAGGTTACAAATAGAAGGTTCATCAATCATCTTATAAAACGGTCCGCCATTGATTGAGTGCACATATTCCATCGAGATGCGTAGGACTCCGGGAGTGCCACATCTCGAACGGGCCTGCGACCAGATTTCGTAGGGATCACAGCGATTCCACGCGCTTGCCGACTCGCTCTTTCTCGTGTAGACAGTTTCGCCGTTTTTCGATTCGGTCGATAATTCGGTGACGCAACTCCTATTGGAACACTGAAGTCCCCGCCAGCTTTTGTTTTCGGCTGCGCCACGTACGTAGGTACGAATCGTGTAGAGACACTGGTGGTTTGCTTCAAACATGTACATACCATACCGGTGACCCTCTAGCGTAAGGAATCTGTTAGGCGATACAACAAAGCCGAGCAATTGGAAGAGTCCCACAAGCGCAATGATTGTCCATCCCGCGATTGCCTTCTTTGAAAAAGGTGTCGGCGTGTGACGATACATGGGACCGAACAGAATCAAAAGCGGAGGGAGCGCAACCGAAGGGTAATTGTAAAAAACCAAAATGCCTGAGTACAGATGGAAAAATGTTGCATACACGACGGCGATACGCTGCAGAATCTTGTTGCGTGAGAGGAGGAACCAACATTCAATGATTTGTCCGAAGATAACTATGTTGGTGGCCACGAGGGTGAGCCACGACGGTACGAAGGGAACTCCCGATTCCATTGAAGAGAAGTAGGTACCGAGCACCCAGCCCGGCGAAAATTTGATTGTTGCGGACATGAAGTACATGAATACAAAGCCAAGCTTCAGAAAATACTCCTTAAAGGGGACGAACAGAAGAATTGCTGTCAGGATCAGGTGGTAGTAGTCGTAAGGGCCGGATATCACGGAGGTGAGGAAGAATATGACGAAGACTTTCCATAGGAAAAGTGCAAAGAGGAGTACGTGCGCTTGCACCCAATCCTTTTTCCACATCAGGTACACAGTGAGGAGCATGATTCCATAAAAGACCATGTACAGTGTCGACTGCGAGTAGCCGTAGGGAATGAGGTGGAGGAAATAAAAATCCGCGCAATTCTGAAAGTACGCCCAGCATATGGCCCCGCCTTCCCGCGCGGTTTCTATCGTAATGGTAGATTCTCCAATCCATCTACTGAATGAGACGAAGAAATAGAACAAGACCGCGCCGAACATCCATTGCACGATCGAGCCCTCTTCGATTTCGTGAATACTGAAAAGGCGTCGGTATCTTCGCGCACACAGCTGTGAAAAGTATTCCAGCTTTTTCATATTTTAATCTTCATGCACGGTGTTAGATTCTTGTATGCCGCCACCTTTACATAGTGTAATCGAATGCACGGCCTGTTCCTCCTCTTCGTCCAAGTCGAGCAGGCGCGCGACAACGGCATCATCAAACCCCGCATATGGTCGTACGTCGAGGCCGAGTGCACATCCGACAAGCAGCAGATTTTCGCTCATGTGACCGGCTTCAAGGAGTGCGTGGAGATACGATAAATCACCATATTTTGCCGACGAACGTTTCCAGACACTCGTGAATACAATCAGTGTCGAGAGGGGGAGCGAGTTCGGATGCTTTGCGATATCTTTGATATTGAACCTGCTCGGAAGCCCCCACAATTTTTCCAGCGCATGTATGCTGGGGTTGTAGTGAAATACCGCGGGCGTCTCAGATTCAATTTGCGTCGAGATGAGGTACGTCTCTATCGGATAGAGTCCTCCGCCTGACGGATAATTTCGATGCGCGTTTTCTCGCGCACGAAGTGAGAGTCCCAGCAACGTCCCCAGCTCTTGGAGAGTTGTCGGTATGTCGGGATTACCGGAGAATCCTGCTGAGCGCCGGCGCTTGAGGATGTCTGAGAGTTTTGTATCAAGCGCGGCGGGGGCGGGAAGTGGTATGCGGGGCATTCGCGGATATTCTTTGTGCACCCCTTTCGGTACGTCCTCTGCTTGGTGTGTAGCGCCCCGTCTCGTGAGGCGTGCGCGACGCAAATCAGCATGTATATGTGATAAGAATGACGTCATGAGAATGGGTGAGGTCTGTCTGCGAATGGCTTTTTGAGTGGCGTGTAGCCAAGCGCCTTCGGGACGTCACGCCAGCGTGTCCCGCCGAAGGCCTGAAGAGACTCCTGAAGGTATGTCGGCTGCAATTGAGGCATGACGACCATCTCGATATACCAAGGCGTCAGATTTTTCGAAGAGGTGCCAAGCGACACGGAAATACATTCAAGGTTTTTTTCTCTGCACCACTCCAGAATACGTTGCAGGTGTTGCTCTTCGTCATCGTTGTCCCACCGCTCTACCGACACCTCAATTTCCTTGCCTTGTATCAGGAACTCAAGTTGTCTGGTGTGCTCCGGCATGGCCCAGTAGTAGAGTCGGTCGCGATGCCCTATAGATTGAATGGGGGTACTCATATCCCATACGTTTCCCTCGTTGAACCACGTGCGGCAGAAGCGACGGGCCCGAAGTGCTTCCGTCGTCGCTTTTTGAATTGCAGTAGAGAGAGAGCGATGAGCTCTCAATCCTATAGTAAATCGCGGGATGGCATCACTCAGATCCTCTATCACAACAGCTACCGCATGGGTGGGAGCATCGGTAATCAGTTTGACTACATGTATTTTGAGACGGTACCGTTCGCATATCTCTACACTGCGGGCGAGCTCGGGATGGCGTGCGCACAACGATGGCAGTGAGATACGCGGAAGAGTCAGTTGATTGAGCCACATAATCATGTAGGCCTCCCGCTCAATCAGCTCAAGAGCGCCGGCAAGACGGGCCCCTGATTGCGTGGGCCATGTGGCGAGTCCGTTTGTTGTCGTTTGTCTGATGAAAGGTTCTTCGCTCCGCGATTCGTGTAGTTTTCGTGCGCGACTTACGATTTGCGCAGGGAGATACGTGGGCACACCTTTTACGAGCGATATACCGGTTATCCAGAGATATTCGGCATCGCTTCGCAGCTCTCTTTCAGCACTGATAGAGCGCTGTGCTTCAGAAAATCCGGCAAACTCCTCAGGTCTGATGCACGGACCTTTTTTTTGAATACCCTCTACCGATGTTTTTGTGGGGCTAAGGAAATAATCGTCTTGCGTGAACCAGATGTACCTCTCAAGCCCTTCCGCAAGTGCGGCGTAGAGCGCATCGGCGTCGTTTTCCCAGGTCGTACCGCCGACACCATGACTTGTCGAGTCGTTGCACGTCGCATACCATGATTTTGTGCGGGGTTCGTCGGTGAAAGGGGTAGCGGCACGTCCGAAATTTTTTACAATCCCGTTTTCTTGGAGCTTTGCTGCGAGGCGAAGAGGTTCGAATAGGGAACGGTCTGAGGGCGTAGTCCGTGCGTCCTGTACAATTGAAACGTTCAGTTTTTTCTCAATAAACTTCAAGAATGAGGCGAGGGCACGTTCAGCAACAGTAGGATATTCAGACAGCTCCGTAACGGAAATTCCGTCAATAATCATGGTGCGATGGTACCACGGCCTCCAGAAGGTCGAAAAAAGCGATATAACACCCGTCCTCGGCATTGTCCACACCGATTTGCTTGTGATTATGCGGCTTTGGCAGATAATTCCAGGTGATGCGCAATCTTCTCAAGGTAATCGGGAATACCGCACTCGTCGTCGGAGGATTCTTTGTCTTGCTTCTCGGGACTTCAAGATTTTTGAACCAAGGTGCCCAGGGAGAAGCTTCAGCTAATGAATTGGGCGGAGGTGTCGCCCACGCTGACGCCCCTGCCGTTACTCCCGATGTTTATATCCCTGTCGGTGGAGATGGATGCGGAGCCAGCGATAGTGGAGGCGGCGGAAAATAAAATGTTTCACAAATTACTGTGGCTCATAAGTCTATTGGTTCTCATCCTTCTTGTTGTGGGAGGGACAGCTGCGTTTCAGATATATTTTCCCAAGCCTCAGAAAAATGTGAGCGTCTGGCCAGAAGAGGTCGTAGGGTCCTTCCGTGCCGGTGATTACCAGGAAGCAATTTCAAGCCGGCTTGCCATACAAGATGATCCGAATACATCCCCCGAGGCGAAAGCGATGGCTGTATACAATTCTCTCGGCTCAGAATATCGTCTGACTGGGAATCAGAATGCCCTGCTAGTCGACGTGCAGAATATGAAAAAGATAATCTTAGATCAGACGCTGTCTCTCAAGATTCGTGCCGAAACTCTGGATGTTCTCGCAAAGGAATATGCCATCACCGGGCGGAATCAGGCTGTATTCGCAGA
>VMEY01000053.1 GCA_007375785.1 Parcubacteria group bacterium Athens0416_74
TGTGCTTTCAGAAGACCCCCATGTCATCGTTGGCGACACATCCGTGAAGATTCTCCTCGCGGATACGCCGCAAAAGCGGACCCAAGGCCTGAGTGGTCGAGAAAGTCTCGCAAAAGATGAGGGAATGCTCTTTGTATTCCCCGAAGAGGGAATATACGGCTTTTGGATGAAGGACATGCGCTTCTCAATCGACATCCTGTGGCTCAATTCTGCGGGCGAGGTGGTGCACATAGTCGAAAATGCGAGTCCTGAGTCGTACCCTGCGTCATTTACTCCTGAAAAAGCGGCTCAATATGTGCTCGAATTGCCCGCCGGATTCGTCCGTGCCCATGGAGTGACTTTAGGCAGCTTGGTAGAGCTCTAGACGTGCGTTCCCAGCTTCCAGCGAGCAAGACGGCGCTAAACAGCGTGTCTCGCAAGGCGACGGCCTGAGAGGCAGCGCTGCTGCAGCAGCGGCAGACAGCGACGCTGTTTAGCGCCGTCTTCGAGCATCAAGTTATCCACTCTTTTCCGACGGTTTTTTGAGGGCAGACGGGCGTACAATGAACATCCTGATTAGAAGTTAGGTTTATGCGCATGGCGAATTCGACCTCTGCTCGCAAAGGGACAGCGAGCTCAATAAAAGTCCCCACATCCGAGAGCGCGGCGTATCGCGTCTACAAAAAATACCTCCCAAATATTCAAAAAAGAGACGGTCGAATCGTGCCGCTCGAGTTTGAAAAGATAGTTTCAGCTATCAAGAAGGCCATGCTCGCGTCGAACGAGGGTTCCGACGACGAAGCGGTAGTGGTGGCGCATAAAGTCGCCGGAGAGATGATGCGCATAGCAAAGACCTACAAGAATTTCCTCCCAACAGTCGAGGGGTGCCAGGACGAAGTCGAGCGCCAGCTCATGCTCTCGGACTACGTGACGACCTCGAAGAACTACATCCTCTATCGCGCAAAGCGCTCTGAGATTCGCAAAGAGCAAGGCGAAGTGCCAGAGCATGTAAAGAAGCTCGCGGAGGAATCAAAGAAGTATTTCAAGAATAATCCGCTCGGCGAGTTTGTGTATTTGCGCACCTATGCCAGGTGGGTAGAGAGTGAGCAGCGCCGCGAGACGTGGATCGAGACGGTGGATCGCTACATCGGATTCATGAAAGAGAATCTCGGCGACAAACTCACAAAAAAAGAATACTCCGAACTTCGCGAGGCGATTCTTAGCCAAGAAGTGATGCCGTCGATGCGCGCCATGCAGTTTGCCGGCGCTCCCGCAAAGAAATGCAATACATGTTTTTACAATTGTTCATTCACCGCACCGGTAAAGCTCGAAGATTTCTCTGAAATCATGTATCTCTCCATGCAAGGCTGCGGAGTGGGGTACTCGGTAGAGAGTCAAAACATTCAGCAGCTTCCGCAAATACAGAAACAGACTGGCGAAAAGCTTCCTGCTCATGTGGTGGCCGACACGAAAGAGGGGTGGTGCGATGCACTCTCACTCGGACTCAAGACATGGTACTCGGGGAAAGATGTCGACTTCGACTTCTCTATGATTCGCCCAGCTGGCGCGCGACTCAAGACGATGGGTGGCAAAGCATCGGGACCAGAGCCGCTACGCTCGCTGCTCTCGTTTGCGCGCGAAAGAATTCTCCGCAGACAGGGCAGGAGACTCCACAACATCGACGCGCACGACATCATCTGCAAGATAGGTGAGTGCGTAGTCGCCGGAGGTGTGCGCCGTACCGCGATGATAAGTCTCTCAGACCTCGACGACGTGGAGATACGCGATGCAAAGAAAGGTCAGTTTTTCCTCACCGATCCGTACCGCTCTGTCGCCAACAACTCCGCAGTCTACGAACAGAAGCCAACCAACGCAGAGCTCATGGATGAATGGGTGGCGCTCATGAAAAGCGGCACGGGCGAGCGAGGTATCTTCAATCGCGGCTCTCTCGAGAAGACCATGCCTGAGAGGCGTCAGAAGCTACTCCAGAAAAAGCACGGCAAAAAGACTGGCTTTATCGGACAGGTTGGTACCAATCCGTGCGGCGAGATAATCCTGCAGTCGAAACAGTTCTGCAATCTCTCCGAAGTGATAGCGCGCGCCGATGACACAGAGAAGTCGCTGCTTCGCAAGACTCGCCTCGCGACCCTCCTCGGGACCTATCAGTCCACGCTCACAAAGTTCAACTACATCTCAAAGGAATGGACGGAAAATTGCGAGCAGGAAAGACTCCTCGGCGTCTCTATCACCGGTCAGTGGGATAGCCCGGTAGTCCGTGATGCAAAAGTAATGAAGAAGATGCGCGAAGCTGCGATAAAGACCAACGAGTCATATGCGAAGCGCTTCGGTGTACCGATGTCGAGCTCCATCACGTGCGTGAAGCCTTCCGGCACCGTCTCGCAGACCTTCAACTGCTCTTCAGGAATCCACCCGCGCCACTCGCAGTACTACATCCGTCGTGTGCGCATCTCCGCAACCGACTCACTCTTCAAGATGATGCGCGACCAGGGCGTGCAGGCATACCCGGAAGTCGGGCAGGATCCTACGGCTGCTACGACCTATGTGCTCGAGTTCCCCGTCAAGGCACCAAATGGCTCCGTGTTCAAAAACGATCTTTCAGCACTCGAGCAGCTTGAGTACTGGAAGATGGTGAAGCTCAATTGGACCGAACACAATCCGTCGGCAACGATTTCGGTTGGTGAGGAGGAATGGGTCGCTGTGGTCTCGTGGCTCTATGAAAATTGGGACATCATCGGCGGCCTCTCGTTCCTGCCGCGCGAGAACCATGTGTACCAACTCGCTCCGTACGAGACAATCGACAAGAAACGATACGATGAGCTTGCGGCGAAGTTCCCGGTCATCGACTACTCGAAGCTTGTCGTCTACGAGAGGACCGACGAGACAGAGCAGAAGAAGGAGCTTGCTTGTGCCGGTGGTACGTGCGAAATAATATAAAGTCGTAAAAATAAAAAGCCCCGGGGTCGCCCGGGGCTTTTCGTTTTGACGTCGCGTCGCGACATCAGCCATACTTTTCCTTGCGCCTGCGTGCCTTTTCGACGAGCACGATCTCGACGATGTGATGGCGGGGTTTGAACTCCCCATCCTTCACCTGGCGCATCCTGCGCCCGTTCACATAGAGACGCATAGAACGGGGGGCCAGTCTTTTCGCACGGGCGGTAGCGAGGATTTCCTTGAGCATGACCCGCTTGTGAGGCGAGTCTCCGACTGTCAGTTCACGACGCTTGATGTTGCCGCGCAACGGGACGATAGCAATGCTTGCGATGGCCATGGGGTCCTCCTACATAAGCCAAAAATAACGTATAACGAGTTGCACACCCTGTCAATAGCAGTATAATGGGCGCCTGCACTAGGCAGTCGCCCCAAGAGCAATCGAGGGGAGGAAAGTCCGGACACGCGCCAATTTTGTCTGCCATAGGCAGCTCCAAAATTGAGCGTCCTTCGGAGCTTTAGCGAAGAAGGGCAGATGTCCTGCTACGCCGAGGCTTCGCAGGATGCTCGATTCTGTAGCCACCTGTGGTGGACAGAATCGGCAGAACGGTAGCGGGTAACGCCCGCCGGGGTAATCCCAGGGATGCGAACAGAGACGGTTTTTCGCGAGAGTGAGAAACCGCCCTGCGAAGCCCAAATTTTTTTGGGCGGAGCAGGGCGAGCTTGGGTAATAAGGTGGGAATGTCCTTCTTCGCGTAAAGCTATGAAGGACACCTCTCGCCGAAAGCTCGAGGTGCAACGGCTAAAATCCTACCTGCGTGCAAGACCGTGACCCGTGAGATAATGCGCTCCGGGTATCTTTGGAAGAGTGAATTCGACGGACACGTCGGGAATCACAAGGTACTCAGATCGCGTTATCTCATGGGTAGAGTCGCTTGAGGTAGCCGGCAACGGCTATCCCAGATACATGACTGTCCTCCGCCAGTTGGCGGAACAGAATCCGGCTTACGGTGCAGACATAGATGAAAAAAGGACCCCAAAAGGGTCCTTTTTTCTTTCATCCACAGCGCCCCCCTAAAGGGGGCGTTTTGGTACCTATGGTAGGATGGACACCTGTATGAACATGAAGAACCTGGCGAATCCGTCCTCTATTATTTCGCATATTACAATCGCGCTTTTCGCACTTTTGCCCATCTTTTTTCTCCCGTTTTCGTGGGTAGGAATACTGCAGTCTAAGATGCTCCTCGTCTCGCTTAGCGTGCTTGCCGTGTCAGTCGTGTATGGGTATGCCCGATATCGAGAAGGTACGATGCACTTTCCGCGCAGTGTGCTTGCGCTATCGGTACTCTCGCTTCCGTTGGTGTACATGCTCTCGGCGCTTGTTACCGGAGCCGCTCCCTCATCGTTTGTGAGCGGTATGGGCGAGCAGGATACGGTCGGCGTCATGGTGCTTTTCTATGCGCTCTTCATGCTCGGCGCGCTCACATTTAAAAGTGCACAGAGTGCCGCGCGAATTTTCCTGCGCGCAACAATCGCAGGCTCGCTCGCGCTCATGATTGTGCAGGTATTTCACGTACTTGTTCCTAGCATCTCGCTTGGTGTACTTTCTGCGGCAGCGTCGAGCGTGTTCGGCTCATGGCATGAGATTAGTGTGATTGCAGGACTCAGCATACTCTTCACGGTTGCGCTCTGGAACTCCGAGGTACTTGAGTCGTTCTGGAAGTGGCTCGCACTCGCACTCTCAATACTCTCCGCCGTCATGCTCGTCGTCGTAAATATGGTCGACGTGTGGGTGACGTTTGGTGGCCTCATGATTCTCTTTGCGCTCTACGCGTGGTACTCGAAGCGGGGTGCGGCCACGATAGCCACGTCCGTCGTTATCGGTATTGCAGCACTGTCATGTGCATATTTTGGAGCTGCGATATACCAGAATCTTCCGGCGAAGCTTCAGGTCCTTCAAGTCGAAGTGCGACCGTCGTGGCGGGGTACGTTTGCCATAGGAAAGGAATCAATCGTGGGGGTGCGCACTGCGCTGCTCGGTTCAGGCCCGAATACATTTACACAGCAATGGAGCCTGTACAAGCCGGCCGGCGTCAACACAACCGAGTATTGGAATATCGATTTCAATGCTGGCGTTGGTTTTATCCCGACGACGTTTGTGACCGTCGGCATACTCGGCCTTCTTGCGTGGGCGAGTCTTCTTGGTGCACTCCTATGGTCACTCTGGAGATTCATTC
>VMEY01000054.1 GCA_007375785.1 Parcubacteria group bacterium Athens0416_74
GCAACAAGCGAAAGCTTGCCCGGCGCTTCTGCTCCCGTGATTGCCTCGTACTGTCGCGGAGTAATCTCCCCGCGCTCAAGAAGATTGAGTGTGTTGTTGCGAATGGTGCGCTCTATGCTCGATGAGTACCGAATCGTTTGGAAACGTTCAGGACTCATCGTGCTCGGCGAGCCCGGAATCACGTTTTCTATGAGGCTCACGTGCACACCTTCGCGCGGATTGTCGAGCAAGGAATTTACGACTTCCATCGAGCGCTTGTACCCAAGTACGAATACCGATATAGGCACGACTCGTCCGGCATCGATTGATTGCGCATCATTCATGCGAGCGATGACGCCGTTGTTCCATGCGTCGACAGGATCTCGGTACACATTGATTATTTCAACCTGCTTTCCCGCCGCGAGCGCCTCCGCGATACGCTGCTCAGCCAACACTTTGTTGGAGAGCGTGCCGTCCATAATCACGGCGGCTCGCGCTTCCATCTCAGGGAGCACGTTGTTTATCGAACTCGACTTACCTGAGCCGGCTGAGCCGGTGTAGAGAACGACATAATCCTCCGGGTTGTTCGCTAGCGCTCGTTTCCAGAGCTCGTCGGTCATGTCAGCGACGACTTTTTGCACCGCGGCCGAGTTGACACCCGAGTAGCCCATATCCCTAAAGAGTAGTCGCGCAAGATCCGGATTGACCACTTTCGTACCGAAATGAGCTTCATACGTATCGAGCAATCTTTCTTTGTTTGCCACATACTTTGCAATCGCAGCCTCCTGCAGCAGCGCATCCTCTCCTTCCAGTTTTTGCCTTGGGAAGTTTGCAAAATCATCCGTCCCCACTATTGGGTCTCGTAGAGCCTGCTCTCTCGCGAGCGCAGCCGCCTCAGCGCTCGGCGCAGGCGGGAGCGGTTCAAGGCGCGGCGTGGGGAACGCTTGTCCCCCGCTCCCCGCCTGTATCTCGGGCTTTCGTGGCCGTATCGCCACATTCATGCGCGCCTGTAATACAGGTATGTTTTCCGGCACAGAATACACGACAGGTCCCGTGACGGGCTCCGTACCAAATCGCGCGACACGCGACACATATGACGGTACAGCAGGCGCCGATGCGAAGCCCTGTTCAGGTACTGATGGCTCACCAAAATTTGCTACGTCGAAGCCTCCGGCTACATCCGGTGTGCTTGGAACGGAAACATAATTCTCTGAAGGACCGGGCAATGTATCCGCCGAGACCACGTGCTCACTGCTTCTTACCGGGACCAATCCCTGCTTTTTTGTGAAGACCGAAAGAGCGAAATTACCTCCCTTTACCGGCTCAAATTTGTACCCAGGGTCTATTGGCTTGAGTGCAGCCCAATATGCCTCATCCATTTTCCCTCCTGATACTTTATAGAACGCTTCTTTAACCAGCTTAATCTTGGTTTGGAGAGCGTGGTCGTAAACTGCCGCCTCTGCAATCTTTTGTGGATGCGTGAATAGGGTGCTCACAGTGTCCGCGATATCTTCCCCGGCGCTCACGCCTGCATAACTCGTCGCAAAACCCTGCACGCGGATTACCTCGCTGCCGTCAAAGACAGCTCTTCCTGCCGTATACTTCCGCTCCGCTGCATCCGCGTACAACTTCGTACTCCATTCAACAGGCGACGGAAGTACGCTGTCGTTGACGTGGGCAAGTTCGTGATGCAACGTGTTCCTCATATCCGCAAGGCCTGCGCTCTTGAGCCAGAGAGAATCCCCCCAACTAACCCCTGTGGTCTGTGTAAGTTTTTGTGTATTGCTCGCAAATATCTTAACCGGTCGAGCTGCCTCCCAGTATTCAGCGGGATATTTTGCCAATTCACTCCTTAGAGTCTGAAACACGAGCGCTTCCCGAGTTTCTTCTTCGGCCCAGACGCCACCAAATCGAGTTTCCAATCTTTTGACTACGAAGTTTGTCACAGCGTCACCGGCAGGCGCTCGAAGAGATGCTATAGATACTTTGCCCCGAGTCAGCCGCGAAATATCCTCGGCAATCGGAACCAATGATTCGGGAAGTGAAACGAATACCGTAGGTGACGGACTAGGGGAGACATCCGCTACTGTGACGTCCGTTTTTGGCTCTACCCGAACCACGGTCTCCGCCGGTACTGGCGTAGAAATGTCCGCTGGTTTTTGTGGCAGAGTAGCATCCACGACTGCAACATCCGCTTTGGGCGCTACCGGAACAGCGGCGACCGACGTCGGCTTCGCATCCTGAATCTCAGCAAGCTTCGTCTGGGCGGCCTCAAGATTTGCAGCAAGAGTCTTTTGATCTTGCTGAAGTTTCGTCTTTGCACTGTCCGCCACCGCTTTAGACTTTGCCACCAGAGTATTCCCGTCCGCTAAGAGTTTAGGGATTCCCGTTTTGAGCCCAGGCCCATATGGCTGAAGAACCTCAAGCGGTGTCACAAAATAGCCCTGCTTCGTTTTAACTGCAGTGCTGTAAGCACCCATTGCCTGATTGAGCGTATTGGCGAGCCTCGTTCGTTGAGTTCCTACACTACTCGCCAGCGATTCAAGGCTCTTATCTCCGGATATGCGCGCGATAGAGTGCGCAGCCGTTACTAAGGAGGCGCCACTTGATACGGCATTTTGCGTTTCTCTGAGTGCAAGAATATATTCGCTCGCATCGTTGTGCACTTTCGCTCTCGTCGACGCAGCTTGTATGGCTGTGGATGAATTGTCGACAGTTTTACTGTTCGCACTAAGTTCAGGTATCTTTGCTTTTGCAGAATTGAGAGCTGAAGTAAGTTCGTCGACTTTCTTTTGGGCTGCGACAATGTCAGCATTTGTAGACGCAGTTACCGTCGTCTCGTTGGATACAGGCTTGGGAGCGACGACTTCCTGCGGGGCGGGTCGCACTTCAGCGACCACTGTCGGCCCTGGTGCGGGCGCTGCCGCAACTACTGCCGCGGGGGTATCAACTTTCACCATGACCGGCGACCAGGTCAGCGGCATAGACGCACTGTTGAAAAGCGGTTCAGTGGGCGCTCTTGCAGGCGGCTCAAACGAACCGACCGTTGTCGGCGCAGGGGCAGACGCTGCTACTCGGATTTCCGCCGGAGCGGGTTTGGGGAGCGGGACGCTCGCGACTTTTGTCGGAGGAATCGGTGCCGGCACAACCTTGGGACCACCGAGGGCGAACTGCTTACCGACCTGCTCCCCCGCAGCATCATGCAATGCATATTGCGGCGCAGTCTTGTATGAAATATTCAGATTCGAAGCGTCCGCCGCTTTCACCTCTCCGCCGTCGGCATGAAGGTGTGGGCCCGTGCCATGGAAGAGCGAGTATGGCGTGGTCATTCCGTGTGAAAGCAATATCTCTTGCAGCGCTTTTACTTGCGGGCTCCAACTTCGCGCACGAAAGTCGATTGCCTGGCCATACGAGTGTGTACTCGAAAACGCGCGCCCGATAGTGTCGCTCAACTCATTGATGATGGGTACCTGACCGGGGAAAAGTCTGTCGTAATCGCGTAAGACGCCGACGAGCTGCTTGAGTGTATCGTTGTTCAAAAACGCACGATTCGGGACCGTATTGAAACCACGCTCATCTATCGCGCGGAGCACGCGACCAATGTCAGGACTTTTTGTCTGCGCATACACATTGCGCAGCTCCCCCACACTCACTCTCGGCGCCGTGATGTTCAAGTTCGCAGGAGCTTCCGGGACTACTACTTTGAGCGTCTGCACTTCTCCGCTCGGAAGTCGTACATTCGCCGTCCCGTCCGCGCCTGCACTGACTATCGAACCGCGCGGAATAATCCCGTCGGCCACAAGCGCGGATGAGAGCGCATTTATTTCTGCCGTCGGATTCGTAAGCTCTGCAGCCACCACTTGGACCGGTGACTTCGTCGGGATAAAGGAATCAACAATCCGCCTCGTAGTCCAAGTCGAGGTATCCAGCTCCGCCGGGAGCGCAGTACGAGAGTCCACTCTGCGCGGCGTCGCCGAGTCTGCTACCTGACTCACCGGCACTTCCGGCGTAGCACCTGCTACTCGTGTCGGTACCGGTGAAGTAGGTGGTGCGACTTGTGCAATCGCAGTCGACTCGATGCTCTTTCCTGGTGCGTACGCAATGACTTTATTATTTATTTGTGCCACAGCATCGGGATACGATGTCCCCGCATTCATCGCTCTCGTGATTGCCGCGGCATCCTCAACCTTGGCGATTCCGTATGGCGTAAAGCTCATCGTAGTCTTGCCCTGCGCCGCAGAAGGACCGATAGTGTTGTACACCTGCGGAGTCAGGTCGAATTTTGTATATCGATATTTCGCTTGATTGAAATTTCCCGTGTCACCCACAAATACGTTCGTGCACCTGGTGCCGTTGCACAACTGCCCATATGTACCGAGTGGATATGTCTGCGATGCAATCAGTCTATCGTTGGGACCCGGCATGTATCCACTCGCGGTTCTGCTCCCTCCGTTAGGTCCCACATTATTCAACTGATAGCGCGAAGCAGGCCCCGTCTCTGGCGTAAGGCATGTCCAATCTGAAAGACACGCCTTTACCGACACGGTGCCGGGCACTCCCGAGACACCCCTCGCAGCTACGTCGGAAACAAGCGGAGACACCGGGTTGTGGAGAAGGCCAAACGCCACAACGCTCGCTTTTGTAAATCTCGCGAGCGACTCCCCTGCGTTCCATGCTGAGGTCGGTAAAGTAGCGGCGGGTGGCTCCGCAGGGATCACCCCCGGTGTCGCATCGGGCACAAGCGGCGCTTCCGGTGTCTGTACTACAGGTACATCAGGAGTATTTGCAGGTGCGACGTCGCGGGGAGCGGTAGGTGCATCCGGAAGATTCTGCGCACGGCCGATTTCGCTGATTTGCCCATCTGTTGCTGCTACTCGAGGTGCTGTGGGCGCCGCGCCATCGGGCACATCCCCAGTGCGAGATGGAGTCGTGCCGCGAGGCGCCTCGATAAGAGCGGGGACATCGGCTGGGCGCGCGGATGATGGCGTCGTATCTGCTGCCGAGGATGGCGTCACATCCGCCGTAGTCGGTCTACCACCTCCCCATTGCCGTTTACGAGTGCCGTTCGCTGGATGTTTACTCTTTCTGTAACCTGTGTCACACCAGCGCCTCTCGATATCTCCGCCTGTACGGTCCCGTATGGACGCGCCTCGAGTCCCGCACTCGAGAGTATCGTGCGGTCGGTAGTAGTGAGTGATCGACCACTGACAGATTCTATAGCTTGGCGCTCCGCACTCGTAACTCTGGATGCAACAGATGGGAGCGGGTCTCGCGCGAAGACAGGGCCGAGCGGTGTGTCACCAACATGTTTGAATTTGCCTGCGCCAAAATCTCGCGCAGCTAATTCTACGCGCGGAGCGTTCGTCGCGACCGAGTCAGATATGTTGAATGCCCTCGATGATTCCGCCAAGACTCCTGCCTCAGTTCCCGCCCTAAGCCCGGCAAGTCCTCTTACCGGAGCAGCGACGACAGATATCGCCGCATAATCCATTACGGTAGCGAATGTCCTCTCCCCCGGCGACATCCCGAACTCACTTATCATGCGGTCTGTACTCGGATTTCCTGCGAGAGTGAGCAATCCATCATAGGCTGCCGCTACCACTGCGACCGGGTTGAGTAAACTGTTGGCCACGTGAGCTGCTGTGCTGTTCACTCCAAGCGCTTCCAGACCTTTCGGTACCAATCCCGCAGCGTAATTTGCATAGTCTCCGACCGCTCGTCTCAAACGTTGACCAAACATCTCGTTGCCGTTGATGCGATTGTTAAGGTCTAATGTTCTCTGTGACGGCGGGAGTACGTCGGTCAATTCTCCTATGAGCCTATCCGCCTCAGCCATGCGCTCTGTGTAAACATTGTTCTGCGTATCGATCGGAATGTAATAATCCTCAGGAGTTAGTCCTGCAGGTGTCTGTGACTGGTCAGTATTTCGAAGTAATTCGGCTCCATCTGCACCTCGCGAAAGAGTTGTCACCGCAGCGTACAGAGCATTTTGTTTGAGAATCTCTGCAGGTGTCTTCGGCTCTGTCGTCAGCGCACGTGCTAATGCCTGACCGTACTGACTATTGCGAAGTGCGTTTTGGATATCTCGGGTCCGTTCAGCACGTGACTGCGACTCTCTCTCTAGCTTCGCCAGCTCTTCGCGTATCAAAGGCTCTTTATACACAAGCTCCGCTTGCTCCGGAGTCAATTGGTTTAATATTTGGCCATCCGAAAGAGGCGTGTCCGAATTTGTGATTTCCCGTATTTGCCGAAGCTGTTCTTGTGCGGCGGCAACAGCGGTCTGATTGCGAATATCCGCGAGCCGGGCGTTGTCACCAAACGCGTCGGCAACTTGTGACGGTGTGACATTGTGCGTTGCCGCATCAAAGGCGTTGCCTGCAATTCTTGCCCTCTCGTCAGCGAGGCCACTCTCAGCCGGCGTCCCATTCCAAAAAGATGCGACCTCTTGATTCGCTATATGCCCGAGCGCTGCCTTCGAGACATCGCTCACAAATTTATTCTCCGGCGTGTCGGGCACCCTCCCCGTAAAGGCGGAAAGGTCCGTTGGCTTGTTGAGTGTGTCGGCTATAGCATTTGCAGAATTCGCGTATGCTTTCGTATCTTTCGCCAGCCGCTCTATTTCCTTTGACTTGTTGGTGTATGCGCGCTCTCGAGCCCTGAAAGCATCTACCTGCGACTGTGAACAAGAGCGCGCGGCGCAGGCGCTATTCAATTGCGCATATTCAGTGTCGAGAGCCGCCTTCTGCGCCTTGAGTTCTTGGTTGCCTGCATCAATGCGAGCGTTGTTATCTCTCACTATTCCCTTCAGCTCGTCCAATCGCTCCCCGAGCAAGTCTCTTCCAAACCCCGCATCCTGCGTCTCGGCGAGGTATGGGACAGGTTCTGCCCCGATTACTTCTTTCACCGTCGCCGTGTCTGGCCCTTGAGCAGACGCGATTGGCGTGCCTTTCAACTCGGCGTCTGCAAACGTCGGCACCTCCGCCGGTGGAGGCGGCATCTCTATCTCGCCGATGCTCGGTCCTGTCGATGGCTCTGCAGTAAACGCGTCCGCCACGGTGTCGCGGACATTTGCTGCTATTGCTTTTGTATCTCTCCATAGTTCAGAAGCAGTATCTTTTACCGCACCCCACCACGTAGCATCTTCCGCGGGGGCAGTTTTGGTCTCCTCTGGCTGACCAAATGTGTGAGTAGGTTCGCCCTGTTGGGGCTGAACGACTCCCGTGTCTGACAATTGCGGGTCGGCTACTGCGTCGGGCTGGAGTGTCTGCACCGGCTGCCCATCGAGCCCCACTGGAGCATCCGGCTGTGCAGGAGTTTCCGGCTTCGGCGTCGTTTCACCTCCAAACCACCTCTCCCAGAGGCTCGGCTCACCCGCCGCTTCTTTCAATTGGTCTTCGACACTCTTCGCCGACCCGGAGGGAACCGGAGTTTCGTCGCTCGGTGACTCTTGAAGATCCTTTGTCGGGTCTTGCACGGTCGTCTCGGGCACCTCCGGCTTCTGCGGCATTCCTCCTGTCACATCCCCCGTGTCTGATACCGACGGTGGAGGTGGCGGCTCGGCGGTCACTGGTTTGTCACCATCTTTCACCGGAACGTCTGTCTTCTTCACGGGTTCACCGTCCGCATATACACCCTCACACTTACCTGCTGCGATGCACACCCCCTGTGTGACGTGCTCGTTGGTTATGTCTTTGCACACCCCTACTTTGCACGCATGCGTATTGCTGTATCCTGCGCCGTTTTTTTCTCCACCCGCCTTACACTTCGGCTGACCGGGCAGGAATCTCCATGTATTCAGCACCTGGTTGCACGGGCATTCCGCGATGTATGGTTTGCACATCGCGTTCGCCTCACCCGAAAGCGCAGCCACGCTTCCCGGGAGCAGAAAAAACGTACTGACTAGTACAAGAGAGAATAGCCTTGCGAGGCTCGACATTGCCCAATCATACCAGCGCGGCGCCACTTTTGTGGCGCCGCATGTGGAATGCTCCGCGAAAACTTAGAGTCCGTTGAGCCACGAGAGCGCCGCTTTCAATCGCGTGACAAGCGAGCTGAGAATTGTCGCCGACTGAGATGAGCCCTGCCCAGTTCCCGAATTCGTGAATCCCGTTGTAAGAGAATTTTGCTGAGTGCTTCCTCCGGAGTCCGACCCGACCTGGCTTTGGGTCGATTCTTGCGCACTCAGTCTTGAGACTGCACCACTGACATCTGTTGCGCCTCCCGTGTTCGACGTCCCGGAGGACGTTGTGTTTTCATCGCTGGCCGTAGATTCAGCGTTGTTCTGTGAACCGCTAAAAAATGAGGAAATTTTGCTCAGAGCCGAGGATACCGAGTCTCTCTGCGATGATACCCCTCCCTCACCGCTTGAAGAAAACATGTCAAAGAGATTTGAAATGCCCGATTTTGCTTCCGGAGGACAATCCTTTTTCCTCTCGCCACCCTCGGCGGGCGCAGCACCCAGAGTTTTCGAGTCTGCACCGCATGGCTGCTGTTGCGGCTGTCCTCCT
>VMEY01000055.1 GCA_007375785.1 Parcubacteria group bacterium Athens0416_74
TGAAGCCAATGCAGCTTTCTGCGGACCTCGAAGAGGTTATTGGCAAGGGTCCTATGTCCCGCGGTGAGGTAGTGAAGAAGCTCTGGGAATACATCAAGAAGCACGACCTCCAGAACCCTGCCAACAAGCGCAATATTCTTGCAGACGACAAGCTCAAGGCTGTCTTCGGCGGCAAGGGCGAAGTCACGATGTTTGAAATGACCAAGCTCGTCTCGGCTCACCTCAAGTAATCTCTCTCAACCGAGCGCAAGAGCCGCCCCATACTCTGGGGCGGCTCTTGTGTAGTGCCATATTTGATAGGATGCGGAAGCATGATACGACGCGCAGCAATACACAAAGAAGTGGGGGAGACGCCGCTCATGGCGCTCGAGCGATTTCGCGCCGCGATCCCGGGGCTCGCGAAGATGCCGCTCACCTACGCGGGTCGGCTCGACCCCATGGCATCGGGCGCGCTTTTGATACTCGTCGGGGATGAGTGCAAAAGAAGGACAGCGTACGACGGGCTCGATAAAGAGTATGTCTTTGAGATACTTTTTGGTATCGAGAGCGATACGGGCGACATTCTCGGACTCGCTCAGAGCGCCGCGCGTCACGTGGACATATCCCCAGAAAATCTGGAGCGCGTGCTGCAGTCGCTCATCGGCACTCTCGCACTTCCGTACCCGGCGTATTCTTCTAAGACGGTAGATGGAGCGCCGCTCTTTGTGCACGCACGGCAGGGGACTCTCGATGATGTCGTGCGCCCCCAAGCTGTCACGCGGGTGTATGCGTTCACGCTCGAGAGTCTTTCAAAGAGAAGCACGCGTGACCTTCGGCAAGACATAGAGCATCGGCTCGGTTTGCTCCGCATCGATGAGACAAGCGAGAATCCCTATAAAGATTTCCGTCGTGACTCAGTTCTCAACTCGTGGGATTCTCTGCTGCGGACAGAAGGGGAGTACGCCGTTGCTCGCATTCGCGCCACGGTGAGTAGTGGTACATACATACGCTCGCTCGCGCCTCGGATTGCGCAGCAACTTGGCACGGCGGGACTCGCGTATTCGATAGAGCGCACTCGCATCGGTCGATACGTACAACTGCCTCCGGGTTGGGGATTCTGGGTACGTACATACGCCTGCTTTTGATATACTGCGAGCTATGGATGCGCTCGTCGCTTTCGCAAACGGTCTGTTGCATTTCGTCTTGCAGGCGGTTTCTCTCATCGTCAACTTCTTCATCTACATTCTCTCATTTATTATTTCGCTTCTGCAGCAGCTCCTGAGCTCGTTTGTCTAGCGTACGGGGACATCAAAGATTGATTTCCCGACTTTCTCTCCGGCAAGATGCCGGGAGATGATGCGACCGCCGTGTATCGAAGGGAGAATGCCGACACCGTTGCACCCCAGATTGTAGAGGAGTATAGGATTCTGTGGTTCCGGCCCAATCAGCCGCACGCCGTTGCGCGTGTAGCCCATGAGTCCGTGCCACGTGAAGGCATATTCGATGCTCGTGTGCGGCTCGATGTCATAGACTCGGTGTATGAAAGCATCTATTTCAGCTCCAGCATTGTCGGGGAACCCATCCTCAAAGTTGTACGCCTCACCCTCTTCGGGGTCGTACGCCGGGCCGCCTACTGATATTAGGTTGTGGTGACGGCCTTTTTCATATTCATAGGGTCGTCGTGTGAGGTAAAAGTAATCGTTCTCCATACTCGCGCTTGGCTCAGTGTAGTAACTGATGGCGGTAGGGGACTTGGTGAGGTCCTCAAGGTAGCCTGACATGTAGCCGACTTTGCCTTTCACGAGATGGTGGTACTTCGCGTCTATCTCAAGTCCTGCCTCATTAATAATATGCAAGCTCTCAAACCCATTGGTGCAGAGAACGACCTTTGCCGTGTCGACGACGTGCGTGTCGGCGTCGACGACCGCGTGTTCTTTGTGCAGAATCACTTTGTGCACGGGCGTATGCTCGTAGAGAGAGAAGCGGTCCGGGTATGTTTGCAGTAGGTAGAGTACAACCTCTTGGCAAAAGAGTGCGCTGTTGAGAACTCCTTTTTGAAATGAAATGACTGCAAGGAATCCCGGCATCTTTGTCTCAAGTAATTCGTTGATTTGTCCCTGGGGAACGAGCGTGTACAAACCCGCGTATTCTTCCGGTATGGCTTTGGCAAACGCGGCGCTCTCGGAGATAAGCAAATCACGGCTCGCGATGCCTCCCTCGCGTCGCAATTTGTTGGCTTCGAGGTGAGATTTGACCTGTTGAAAACTCGTAAGCCCTCCGTGCCCGGTGAATCGTGAAAAGGGAATATCGAGACCGGCATCAGTGTACATTTCGTCGATGAGCTCCCAAGCATGCACGATAGAGCTCTCCGCGTCCGCCGCCTGCCTGAGACCGAATTCGCGCGCGAGCGATGCGAATCCTCTCTCAAAGTAGCTGACTACTTGGCCCGCATTATGCCCGGTCGCGCCGTGCGCGAGCTTGAACCGCTCCAGCATTACGACCTTCTTATCGGTGTGTTTGAGTGTGAAAAATGCAGTCGATACTCCTGCAATCCCGGCGCCAATTATAGTGACATCGGTAGAAATATCCGAAGAGAGACGGGAGAGCGGCCGCTCGTGATTGAGCTGGCGTATCCAAGGGGAGGAGTTCTTTTTCATCGAACTTGATTATAGCAAGTGAAAAATTGTGAAAAGAAAAACGCCCGTCCGCCATTTGGCGGAGCAGGGCGTTTTTCTCGAAAGCAGCTTATGCAGCTTTGCTGACCTTGATCGCGTTAGGGCCTTTTGGGCTCTCGGCGACTTCGAAAGTCAGTTTGTCACCCTCGCGAAGCTCATCAAACGATACGCCGATGAGTTCGTTGGAGTGGAAAAAGAGATCCTTTTCCTGTCCTTCGACTTTGATGAACCCGAATCCCTTATCGGTGAGGCGGGCGATTGTTCCTGTTTGCATAGCAATGTGGTTGATCTTGGATAAATATCAACGACAGGGGGCTGGAGTGGAAGCTCGATCCTCACTTCTCTGGATCAGCTCTGGAATTGATAGGTCGAGGATAGCATGGCCTTCGCCGTTTGTCAATGTGTGGTCGCTGGGGTCTTGGATGAATGCGAAATCGTCACGCAGGTGCCTTTCGAAGAACTTTCTCGGCGTACCGATGCGTTGAGTTGTTTTGCAAGAGAATCTACAATGCTTGTACCGAGTCCTTCACTGTGATTAGCGCCGGCAGCATCCATCCCTGTGCCATCATCACGAATAGAAAGCAGCCACCCCCTTTCTGTCGCCTCAAAAGTCACGACGACGGTCCCTTCGCCGCCGGGGAAGGCATGCTTCAGCGCGTTTATGACGAGCTCCGTGGTCAAAAGTCCCAGGCCGATTGCATCGTCGGGTTCGACTGTCCCACTGCTTCCATTTACGGTGAGGATTATCGGTTTGCGTCCGCCTATCATGGAGCGGGCGATGCTCTCGCAAAGTGTCGTGAGATATTCCACTACCGGGACCGCATGACCGTCACCGGTAGGGTCGAGGTTGCGTTGCACGGTGGCGATAGAGAGAATACGGTCGTGCGCGTCTTCAAGGTGCAGGCGGCTTTCCTCCGATTGTACAGACCCCGCCTTGAGAAGAATTATGCTCGCAATGAGCTGTAGACTGTTTGCGATGCGGTGACGCATTTCTTTGAGCAGGGTGTCTTTCTGGCGCATCAAGGTAGCTTTGTGCATCTCTATTGCACGCTCTTCTGTGATATCAAGTATAGACAGAAGAATTCCCTTGCGGCTATTCTTGTACTTGATTTCACGTGCGTTTACACGAAGGGTACGAAAGCCAAGATTTGGAAAGTCGTGCACTACTTCGTATTCTTCAATCGTGGTGCGTTTCGGAACGATGTCTTCCAAGAGCGTGCGAAATGCGGGGATGTTCCACTGTCCCTCACCGAGGTCGTAAAAAGACTTGCCGCGCGTATTTTCATACGTGAGATTGAATTTTTTATAGAAAGCGCGACTTGCGACCACGACGCGCAGGTCATCACTGAGTACGATTAGTGGCTCGCGGATGGTGTCGATTATCGCGAGGGTTAGCGGATGGCCATCCTGCGGGTCACCGAGCGGGTCCTTGCCCTCTCGCTTGTTCACAATTTAAATACTATACCTTTTTCTCATGAAAGCCAGGTGAAGAATGATGAAAAACTATTCACGCATTGTACATGTGCAATTCAGCATAATCATGTGAGGTCGCAACACAATCGCTGTTTCGAATCATTAAGTCGTAATTGACGATGACGAATAGCGACAAGTCTCTCGCGTGCGATGTGCAGACATTCGCGCGGAGGCGCTAAGTTTTACAAGTGCATTGATTATCTAACAACTAAAAACAACGAAGAGCGTTATGAACGGAACAACTTTACGAAATCCTTGGGTGCTGACTGCGCTTTTTGCGCTGAGCGTCGCATTTGTAGTCACGGGCGCGCAGTACGTCAATGCCGCGTCCTCTCTTTTCGGCGGCGCATCTGAAAGCGGAGGACACGTCGTACTCGTGTCTGACGCAAGCAATGTCCCGACCGGAGATGATTACAGCGGCGTGAGCTTCGACGATGCGAACGGCACGATTTTTAGCACACTCTCGACACTATCGTCTGACTTCGATGTCACGGACGACAGCTGTGGAGGCGGGTCACCACGCTTCCAGATTGACATGGATACCGACGGAGACTCTGTATCGGACGGAAACGTTTTCGTCTACATGGGTCCTTCGCCGTCCTTTAGCGGCTGCGCCGGTTCAGCAAATACCGGTAACCTCATCGGCAACAATGACGCAGGTCGTTGGGACTTCACGCAGCTTGGAGGACCACTCGGCGGCTACAGCGATGCGCCTGCGAACGTGCTCGCGGGTACCATTCTTGGAATCGACATCGTCGTAGATAGCAGCTGGAGCGCCGCAGCAACAGGCGGCGACAGC
>VMEY01000056.1 GCA_007375785.1 Parcubacteria group bacterium Athens0416_74
CTCGACATGTTTATCTACGATGTAGCGCTCTCGTCTGAACCAATACCGGCGACTCAGACGGAAGAACTCGAATACCTGCGCGCTTTAGGATTTAAGATAAATCCCAATTTTATACAGGCAGACGATATTGAAGAAGTGATTGCGTATTGGGATACCTGGAAACATAAAGGTCGTAAGCAGGAATATTGGGTCGACGGCATCGTGGTAAAGGTAAGCGACAGACTCTCGCAAGAAGCGCTCGGCTACACCGGCAAAGCGCCGCGTTTCGCGATTGCATTCAAATTCCCCGCAGAGCAGGTCACGACAATTCTCGAAGACATCGTGTTGCAGGTTGGCCGCACCGGCGTGCTCACTCCTGTCGCGCACCTTCGCCCGGTATCGGTCGCAGGCTCCGTCGTGTCGCGTGCGACCCTGCACAACGAAGATGAGATACAGCGGCTCGATGTGCGCAGGGGCGACACGGTTGTGCTTCAGAAAGCGGGAGATGTGATACCGGATATCGTGAGCGTGGTGAAAGAGCTTCGCCCGAAGGGCGCAAAGGCATATGCATGGCCGACGCACGTGCCGGAGTGCGGCGGAGATGGGCGCATTGAGCGTGTGCCGGGCACCTCGGCGTGGCGCTGCGTGAATAAGAATTCTTTTGCCATCATACGGCGCCGCTTCTACAACTTTGTCGGCAAGCATGCGCTCGATATAGAAGGCTTCGGCCCGAGGACCATAGACCAGCTTCTCGAAAAGGGGCTCGTCCAGCACTATGACGAACTCTTTACCCTCACCGAGGGCGACCTCCTCACGCTCGAAGGCTTCGCCGAAGTGTCGGCGAAGAAAACAATCGATGCTATTCAGAAGTCACGCAGAGTCGAGCTCGCGAGGCTCCTCGTGGGGCTCTCCATCCCGCAAGTCGGAGAAGAGACAGCGATATTACTTGCTGAGCATTTTCGTACCATTGAGAAGCTCGCCGCGGCAGACATAGAGGAGCTCACTGTGCTTAGCGGCGTAGGGCCGAAAGTGGCGCGAGAAATTGTGGAGTGGCTTGCACTCAAGCGGCACCAAGAGCTCGTCAAGACTTTTGTCCTGACCGGCATCATGGAGAGCATGTCGCGCGACGAGGCAAAAGCAAAAATACGCGCGCTTGGCGGAGATGTATCGGGCTCGGTGTCAAAAAAGACGTCGTATGTGGTGGCGGGGGAGGAAGCAGGTTCGAAGCTGGACGCTGCTCGCGACCTTGGTGTGCCCGTGCTGACAGAAGCGGAGTTTCTGAAGCTATTGACGTAGTCCAAATTTAGAGGCATAATCCCGTGCAGCGAGCCTCACTCTTTAGGCTCTATAAGTCGCTAAATCGATTCAACTCTGGGAGACTGGCAATGACTGACGTTAAGGACTTTCCGAGGCCGAGCGAGGCGCAGCTGCGCGCATTCGTGAATACGAGCCATCATTTTACCCATCATGGAATCCTCTACATCGAATTGACAGAGGGTACCGAGACCAAGACGGCACTCAAAAGTGGCGAATTTGTCGCAGAGCGCATCATGCGTTTCGACGCTGGCATCACGAACCCGGCCTACCTTATCCCGGGTGCCCCAATCGAAATAATGGGCCACGGGGATTGGTGGAAGTGGCCAAAGGAAAACGTGCGGGCAATTTGGAACGAAGTGGGTAAGCCGCTGTGGGTGAACAAGAAGTACTATCCTGACCTCCCGCGGCCAACAATGCCAACTTTCGGGCGGTATCAACGCGCTGTCAATTTCCTGATCATGACGCTCGCTATGATCAGGGTGCCGAATGCCGACAAGCTGATTCCCGATGGCATCTACGGCGAGAATACGCGGGAAGCAGTGGCGTGGCTGATGGAGAAGGGTGGTAATCGCGATTCTGAATCCTTTCGTCGCGCAATCAACATCGCCAACATCCACATCACGAACAAGAAGACGGTGCACTACGATGAGGGCGCCTGGACTGAGCATCATCGCGAAGTTCTCGAAAGAATCGCACAAGGTGCAGCGTACGAGGCCGAAGATCTGGCTCGCCAAGCCAAGGCCTGAGGACGTTCGTTGAACGGTTCGAATAAAGCAACCCGACTGATTTTCAGCCGGGTTGCGTTTTTTTATTGACCGAGTGTTTTCGATAGTGCACAGTGCCCTCGGCAGATTGGAGGGCAATCATGCATACTCTAATAAATGGCGAGACTCATACGTGCATTTGGATAGGGCAGAGGTTCGGGTGGTGGACGCTCGCAGAGATCGTCCACACGAATCCCGATGCACCGTTTGGCACGCACATGTTTAAGTTCGTCAACGGAACGGTGGAGCTCATTACATCGAATCAACACTGGGCTGGAGATACATGGCGATGCAAGTCGAAGAGCTGTTGGGTGAGATGCCCGAAAGCAATCCTCTTGTTTAGCGATCGACATACCAAAGTAATCGAAGGTATGGACCCGCTCACGAAGTAGCCGGAAGGCTGACTCTCGTGGGCGGTCTTCTGTTTGGGGAGTTTATCTTGTACTATTCCGCCATGACCGTAGATATTCGCTCTCTCGCAAAGCTGGCGAGACTCGACGTCACCGATGAAGAGGTGGCAAAGCTTGAAGCCGAGATTCCGAGCATTTTGGATTTTGTCGAGACGATTAAAAATGCACCCACCTCTCTATCTATTGCTACCCCTGCACTGCGCAATGTGATGCGGCCTGATGAGAATCCGCATGAGAGTGGCACGTACACAAAGGAGCTTTTGGATGCCGCGCCCGCGAAAACCGGCGACCGCATTGCGGTGAAGCAGGTCATTTCGCGTAAGAAGTAGTATGGACCTTTCAAAGCTCACCATAGCCGAGGCGCGCCGCGCGCTCGATGCGAAGGAGTATTCAGCACTCGATCTCACCAATGCGCACCTCGATGCGATACGTGAGAAAGATGCGGATATCCATGCCTATCTCGAGGTGTGGGAAGAGAGTGCGCGCGCTGAAGCGGTCGCCGCAGACGCAATGATTGCGCGTGGAGAAGCGAAAGCCCTCACCGGCATCCCGCTTGCCATCAAGGACAATATGTTAATTCACGGCAGAAAGGCGACTGCAGCATCGAAAATACTCGAGAAGTATGTCGCCTCGTATGATGCGACGGTCATCACGAAGTTGAAAGAACAAGGGGCAGTATTTTTGGGCCGCACCAATATGGATGAATTTGCGCTCGGTAGCTCTACGGAGAATTCTGCGTATGGCCCGACCAAGAATCCTCACGATACGTCGCGTGTCCCGGGCGGGACGTCGGGCGGTTCGACAGCGGCTGTCGCTGCGGGCATGGCACTTGGAGCGCTTGGCTCGGACACCGGCGGCTCATTGCGACAGCCGGCAGCATTTTGCGGCGTGGTCGGTTTCAAACCGACATACGGCGAAGTGTCCCGCTTCGGACTCATTGCAGCAGCCTCTTCTCTCGACCAGATAGGCACGGTGGGGAAGACCGTTGAAGATGCACATACTCTCTTTGACGCGATTCGCGGGCACGATACGAAGGACAGTACATCACTCCCTAACGCTTCGACACCTCTTGAGGCCGAAACACGCAGAAGAATTGGTATTCCGCGCCAGTTTCTCAAGGAAGGCATGGAGCCTGATATGCTCGCAGCGTTTGAGAGCACAGTCGCGTCACTGGAAAAAGCCGGATACACGATTGTCGATGTAGAGCTCCCCGCACTCGAATATTCTCTTGCTGTGTACTACATAATAAATCCTGCTGAAGTCTCGACGAATCTCGCACGTTTCGACGGTATCCGCTACGGACTTTCAGTACCCGCCGATACGATAGGGGATACGTATTCGAAATCGCGGGCGGCAGGATTCGGGCCGGAAACTCGCCGCCGCATACTCGTCGGCACTTTCGTACTTTCTTCCGGCTACGCGGACGCATACTATCGCAAAGCAAAAGCGGTCCGAGAACTCATTCGTAACGATTTTGCGAAAGCGTTTGAATCAGTCGACGCAATAGTCATGCCGGCGAGCCCTACGGCTCCATGGAAAATCGGCGAGAAAGCCGACCCCGTGTCGCTATATGCGGCAGATATCTTTACGGTGCCCGTGAATCTTGCCGGCGTACCCGCGATATCCGTGCCGTCGGGCACCGTAATTCGAGATGGAAAAGAGCTCCCCGTGGGCTTTCAGATAATCGCACCGCATCGCGCGGAAGATACATTGTTTAAAATCGGCAGCGACATCGAGCGCGCATAGTATACCCCATTAGATAATTTGTTCGGTATTGGGGAATACGCCTAATTCTGTGGTATCTAACGGGGTATACTGGCTTGCATGATAGAGGAGCCTTCGCTGACTGGCGGTATTTTCTGGGCGATGCGTTTTTTTACGGATATCGCCTTTCGGTGGATTCCCGGGACCGTGCAGGTGGTAGCGGGGACCGCGCCGCAAGCGGGTGACACACCACCTCCGATTCGCTCGATTACGGAGCCCATCACGACGACCGATGTGGCGCATTTTCTCCAGACGAGCGCATCCGCAGATGCGTACAACAATCTCTACCAGTACTGGACGCTCTGGATTGCAATCATCGTGATAGGTGGCCTGCTCCTTTCGGCAAGTATTATTTACTGCGCGCTTCGCATCATGCAGGTTCGTCGTCATGAGCATGATATGTGGCATGCGGCAGCGCATACTGTGGCAGCGCAAGATGTGCCAAAGACTCAACTGAGGTGGAATCGAGTTTTGGAGCAAGTACACTCGGAAAATGAACAGGGGTGGCGACTCGCGATTCTCGAGGCCGATATCATGCTCAACGAGCTCCTCGACGTGCTTGGCCATCGCGGTGAGACGATGGCTGACAAGATGAAGCAGATAGACCGATCACGTTTCCACACGGTAGACCTTGCGTGGGAAGCGCATAGTGTCCGCAATCAAATAGCGCACCAAGGCTCTATGAAGTCCCTTGATTCGCGAGAAGCCCGACGTATCGTGTCACTGTACGAAAAAGTCTTTAAAGAATTTGATTTTGTTTCGTAAAAGAAAAATCCGGCCACATCCGGATTTTTCTTAGCTTGTTGCGGGGGCGGGACTTGCACCCGCGACCTCCAGGTTATGAGCCTGGCGAGCTACTACTGCTCCACCCCGCTGTCGTCGAGACACTTTACTACAGGGTGCGTCCTGTAGCAACGATGCGGTACTATGACTTCATGCTGAAAACAGAGAGCGCTGGCGGAATAGTTTTGAATGCGCGCGGAGAGGTCGCTATGGTGCGCAACGGGCCGGGGCTCCCGTGGTGGGGTTTTCCCAAGGGCCACATCGATGAAGGAGAAGAGCATCTCGAAGCGGCAAAAAGAGAAATCGCAGAGGAGACCGGAATTCGCGAACTTAGTATCGTCCGCGAACTCGGTACGTACGGGCGCTATAAAGGGAAAGCAGGGGGAGGCGATGACATGAGCGAATACAAAACGATTCACATGTTTCTCTTTACCACTGAACAAGAGGATATCGCACCTATCGATCCGGGAAATCCTGAGGCGAAATGGGTACCTAAAAGTGAGGTAGAGAAGCTCCTCACACATCCTGTCGACGCGGAATTTTACCGTACCGTGCTGCCGACACTCTAATCAGTCAGACATTATCGCGAGGACGACCTCAGCGATGGTAAACACGACAAATATCACAAAGGCAAGCAAAAGCATCTTCCACTGCAGTGTAAGAACGGCCCGTCCGGCTGCGTAGAGCATAAAGACAGCGGCGGCGGGCCAGAGTATAAAAGAGTTGAGGCCGAGAATTCTGTTCCACATGCTCCGAGTGTACTAGCCGAAATCGCAAAAACAAGTATAGTTTTCCCTACGTCGGGGTAGCTCAGCCGGTTAGAGCGAGCGTTTCATAAGCGCTAGGTCGAGAGT
>VMEY01000057.1 GCA_007375785.1 Parcubacteria group bacterium Athens0416_74
CATCGGCACGCTCCTCGATACGTACCACAACATCGTTCTTCCTAGTGCGTGCACCGTATCGGATGTATCCGGCTCGACTCACAACTTCTCCGGCTCGTACCTCGGCATATGCGCTCTCGTCGAGGCGAAAAACGAAGGGTACGTAACAAGCTACGAACTCGTCGAATTCGCTGGCGTGGGTCTCTTTGCCGATAGTATCGACGGCATGAAGGACCCGAGCACCTCCTACTGGGCGCTGTATCACAACGGCGTATACGAAGAGACGCGAGGTCTCATTACACTACCGCTCGTCATCGGCGATACGATGTCACTCATCTACACGAATTTCATTACGAATGCGACGTCGAGCACCACGGATATGAGAGTCATCGCACTACGCGAAGTGACTGAGGTAGAAAACCAAGAACCCGAACCGAGCGGGAGCGGAGGGGGTGGTGGAGGCGGAAGTGGAGGTGTGAACCATATTACTTTCAATGTACCGGCTGCGCTCGCGTACCTTACGAGTAAGCAAGCGGTAGACGGTTCCTTCGGTAACTCGCTGCTCACTGACTGGGCGGCGATGGCTTTCGCAGCGGCGGATCCAGGCGAAGCAAAAATCAAACTCAGAGCATATCTCGTGAGCACAGCTCCTGCCCTCTCGGGAGTACAAGATTATATTCGCCACGCGATGGCACTCATGGCTCTTGGCATTGATCCGTATGCAGGCACGAGTATCGACTACATCGCCCCGATAGTAGCGAGCTTCGACGGCACACAGATAGGCGACGCCTCGCTCGACAATGATGATATTTTCGCGCTCTTCCCTCTCATGCACGCGGGATACGGCAGCGCCGATGAGATGGTGAGCAAGAGCGCGGCATTCATCATAGCGAGACAGCAGGAAAACGGTTCGTGGGTCGGCGGCGTCGACGTCACTGCTGCCGCCGTGCAGGCCCTCGCGCCGTTGAGCTCTCTTCCCGGTGTATCGACGGCCATTACGAAGGCTGAGAACTACCTGAGACTGCAGCAGCAAAGCAACGGAGGTTTTGCGAACAGTTCTGCGACGAGCTGGACCATGCAGGCGATTGCGGCACTCGGGCAACAAGAGACATCATGGAGTGTAAACGGACTCTACCCGTCCGACTACCTCGCTTCTCTCCAACAAAGTGACGGAGGCGTGGAACTCACTTCGGCAAGCGACCTGACCCGTGTCTGGGCGACTGAGTACGCGATACCGGGCGCGACCGGCAAGACCTGGAACTCACTCCTCTCGAGTTTTGCGAAACCTGCAGCAGGGACAACGTCGACCACGGGAGGAGGCGTTTCGGTCGCGACTGAGTCTGCGACGACTACGCCCGCGGCAGCAACAGCCACGACGACCCCAATCACTGTGGTGGCGACATCATCTTCCGCAACCGTGATTACCGAGGCCACGAGCACGCCCACTGTCGAAATCTTTGCAGATGCTGTCGGAGAAATTGAGGATGGGACGCCTACGGCGAATATCGCTCAAATACCCGTCCAAAGACTAATTCCCGAAGAAACGCCATCGCCCGAACCTGTGCCTGTCGAAGAGACTCGCGGACAAGTGGCCGCCGCAGCTGCGGTGGGAGACATGGATTGGACGCTGCTCATTCTCACAATCCTCGCACTCATACTCTTGGGAATCGGAGGATACGTCGGATTCGCGCGAAAATACTGGCGGTAACACGCCGATGAGTTGTGCGAGTATCGCTACTTCCTTTTGGCTCTCTTCGTCTCGCTCATGCTTCTCAATACCTCTTCGTAGAGCTGCTCGACAATGCGGCGCTGGGCCCTACCCTTCTGCGCATAATGATCGAGGCCCGGTGCAGAATTAATCTCAATTATCCGATACTGCCCTGGTGGCTTCGCGATATCCTCTTATCCGGGATGGAGTGTATTCGTGACATCGACGGCATCTCCACCGGAGGAAAGATTCGCGTTGTCGAGAAGAAAGATTTTCTCGCCCTGAGGGAGAACCGAGCGCAGGTTCAAATGTAGAGACCGGAGCCTGTTCCGTATCCTTGGGTCGCTCGGATTGAGGCGTGTGTCGCGGCTCGCTGCGATGAACTCTCGCTGTTTCTTTTTGAGGAGCTGGAGAATGGTCGACGTCCCATCGCCTATCACATTGAGTGGTATACGCCGATACGCCGAAATCACTCGGTCGTCGAGCACGACAATCCTGTAGTCATCCCCGCGTACCACCTCTTGCACGAGGGCAACTTTGTCCAATTTGAAAATCGATGCAAGAGCACTCCGCAGCTCTTTGTCGCCCCGAGCAAGATGTACCCCTTTTCCCTGACTGCCACTATTGGGCTTCGCTATGACCGGAAAACCAATCTTTTTGGCATAGAGACAAGCTTCCTGCATCCCGCGCTTTACACCGAGCGACTCGCAATGCGTTTTGCTGTAAAATGTTTTTCCGGGAATTGTGGGATACCCCATCTTTCGCATGAAAAAGTTGGCATAATCCTTGTCCTTGCTTATCTCCGCCGCTCCAAGAGTGTTGATGCCAATGCTGTTGAATCGAAAGTAGGATTTGAGGCCATTTTTAAATGTAATCTGCCCGGCAATGCCCCATTCGGGTTCTATCACCACACTCGCTCCTATGCGCGGCGCTATTTTTTTTATGATGTCACCTATGAGCGGCGAAGTCTCTTTTTTCTTCATGTTTAGAATTTCATAAGAGGTCCGTACATATCGTCTGCAATATCGATGCGAAGTTCTCCGCGCTGTACGCGCTGCGCAAACGTTACGGGTGCACCCTCTATGATGCAAAGAGGTTGCTGTTCGTTGCCCTCTCCCATCAGAGAGGTAGCTGCGCTCGCGAGCGAATCTGCAAGATTGGTCTGCGTGTATTGCATCTTTCGACTAAAAATATCTTTTTGCCCTCGGTAGTCGCGCAGCCCTTTGAACCCTGCGTACCCCAGTGCGATTCCGACGACCCCGGCGCGAAGAGGCATCACACGACTATCGGCGACGATAACCCCAAGATTTCGGATGTTGTAGTGGCGCAGCATTTTCAGACGAATCTTCTTTGCTGTTGCAAATGAATCTTTGGGGAGAAGGATAATCTTTCCGTTTGCATTGGAAGAGTCGACTCCAGCGTTCCACATCAGGATTCCGTCTTTGAGCGTCACGTGCCCGAGTGTGGTTTTTTTCCGCCACACTGATTCCGTGCGAATGACCGCCGCTTCATCTTCCATACTCGCTGTACGACCCTCCGAGAGGGCAACTATTTTTGACGTGACGACGAGTACGCTTCCCTCTTTTAGAGTCGAGATATGCGCTTGAATGAACCCGAATAAGTCTTCATGCTCTTCGAAGACCCTCGTCTTCACCGCACGCACGTTCATACAGTTTGCTTTTTCCGCACGTCATCCGTCTTCCAAATTTCTATGTGCTCAGCGGGCTCTCTCTCCGCCAAATTATTGACAATGATTTTCGCAACATCAGCAGGCTCCATTGATTGGTCGTAATCCTCGTGTTTGTGCTCACCAAAAAGGCCGGTTTTGATGCGGTACGGATATACGCCGAGCACTCGGATGCCCGACTCCTTTACTTCATCGCGCACGGACTGCGTAAATCCTTCGGCTGCAAATTTGCTCGCCGAATACGCGGCACCGAGCGCTTTTCCTTTGAGCGCACGCACAGAGATTGTGTTGAGGATTATACCGCTTTTGCGCTCACGCATATGCTTGATTGCTTCGAGCATTCCGTACGCGAGCCCAAAATAATTCACCTCGACAAGCTGATGTGCTCGGCCAAAATCAATATTTTCCGCAGGAGAGTACGGCATCCATATACCCGCGTTGTTTATCCAGAGGTCGATTTTGCCCCACTCCTCGATTGCTGCTCTGCCAAGTGCTTCTACCTGTTCACGGTCCGTCACGTTGCAGTGCATCGTCGGGCTGTCGAGCTCGACGCCGAGGTCAGCGAGATCGGGACTATCGATATCCGAGATGAGTACATGTGCTCCGCGCGAAGCCAGCTCACGCGCAAGCGCGGCACCCAAGCCTCTCGCACCTCCCGTGAGGACAACCTTCGCATCCTTGAGTTCCATATGTGCAGTGACGATACCAGCTTTTCAGGCGCGGGCAACGTGTGCGCTTTTATAGTGCTTGAGGTACGCGACGATGATGAAGCTGATTATCACAAGCAAGAACCACGACGTTATTTTATTGGTCGAGACCACATTCCAGATGTGCACCTGGTCCGGGTACTGCCACGCGCCGTAAAAGGTAGAGATGTTTTCTGCTATCCAGATAAAGAACGCGATGAGACAAAACGCGAGCGCGAGCGGCATGTGCCGCTTCTCTCGTATGACCGTAAAGTACACAGTCGTTCGCGCGAACAAAAGAAAGACCGCAGGAATGAGTATGAGCCGAAGGTCGGGAATGAAGTAGTTGGTGAAAAAGTTGATATAGATTGCCGCACAGAGCGCGAGTGTCCACGAATACGGCGGAAATTCCTGCAGTTCAGTCTTCATAATGCGCCAGGACTGCGCGAGGTAGCTCCCCACGGCTGCATACATAAAGCCTGCAAAGAGCGGTACGGTGCCTATCGTGAAAAAGCCCGGTTCAGGATAGCTCCACGAACCGACGGCCGGGTGCGTCTTGAATGTCTCGAGTGCGAACCCGATGAGGTGGAAGAGAAAGATTGTTTTCACTTCGTCCCACGTCTCTATCTTCGCGAGGTACAAAATCACCTGCAAGAGTACCGCCGCGATAAAGAGAAAGTCGTAGCGTGCGAGCTCTCCGAGCGGTAGGTATTTCGAAACGAAGAGTAGGAAAAAGAATGAGCCCGCGAAGATGCAGGAGCGCGCCTGTTTAAGCCCAAAAACGATGAGTTCGAAAACCCAATCTTTCAGTTTTTCCATCATTGTGGGCATGGGGAGACTCGAACTCCCAAGGGTTGCCCCATACGCTTCTGAGACGTACGTGTCTACCAATTGCACCACATGCCCGTGGAGGCATTGTAGCTAATTTCCATCTTTCGGAAAGTATTGATAGTTGGAGGGATATTTCACACTCGATGAGTCCTCTCCATCCCATGCAATGTCGCCATGTACCACCATGTTGGTTATTCGCGGTTGCCACTCGTGTTCAGCTTCGTTTACTTTTTTGGCGATATCTTCAGCCGACATGCCTTTATCGAGCGCGACTCGATGCTCGAAAAATACAGGCCCCCTGTCATACTCGTCGGTGACAAAGTGCATCGAGAATCCGGATTCGGATATCTCCCCTGCATCAAGCGCACTCTTCACTGCCTCGTGCATCCGGTGCCCGTACATCCCCTTTCCTCCGAATCGGCCATTATCAAATGAGAGAAGCGCAGGATGAATGTTGAACGTGCGACGAGGGTCGAGACCCTCGATTTTCTTCATCCACCCAGAGAGCGCCACCCACAGTTCCCCTTTTTCTATTGCAGTGTTTTGCAAAACACTAGAATAGTTTTGCGCATCGTACGGACCGGGAAAATAGACAAACGGTACCCCGAGTCGTTCAGCACGTGTCTGCACACCACCGTGCTCGTGATTCGATACGACGGCCACGATGTCGGCTTCGAGATCACCTCCCCGACTATGCTCCAGGAGATTTTCAAATCCCGTACCCCCAGCGCTCGCGGTCCCGGAAGCAAAAACGACCAGTTTGGGACGCGTCATAGACGCTATTCTATACCCTGCTATCATGCCGACATGAAGAAGTTTGGCACACCGGGCAAGAGCAATTCCGTAAAGATTCTGATGCTCGGCTCAGGTGAGCTTGGCAAAGAGGTCGTCATAGAGGCACAGCGACTCGGCGTAGAGACTATCGCATGCGATAGATACGAAGGAGCTCCGGCAATGCAGGTCGCTCATCGCTCACACGTCTTCAACATGCGCGACGGCAAAGAGATGCGCCACATAATCGAAAAAGAAAGTCCGGATTTTATCGTGCCGGAAATCGAAGCCATCGCCACAGAGACACTCGTCGAACTCGAGAAAGAAGGCTGGACGGTGATACCTACCGCCCGAGCAGCGAGGCTCACGATGGACAGGCGCGGTATCCGCGAGCTCGCTGCTGAGAAGCTCAAGCTACCCACCTCACCCTACCGCTTCGCCGCTTCACTCGAAGAATTGAAAGCCGGCGCAGAAGCCGTCGGTTTCCCTTGCTTTATCAAGCCCACAATGTCCTCCTCGGGACACGGCCAATCCGTGGCTAAGAAACCCCAAGATTTGGCTCGGTCCTGGAAGCATGCGATGGAGGGCACACGCGCGCAGACCGGCATGGTCATTGTCGAAGGTGCTATCAAGTTTGACTACGAGATTACGCTACTCACCGTCGCACACGCAGGAGGGATTTCTTTTTGCGAACCTATTGGCCACATCCAAATAGACGGCGATTACCGCGAGAGCTGGCAGCCGCAGCCGATGTCGAAGACAGCGCTCAAAAAAGCGCAGCGCATCGCAGGCACCGTGGTGAAAGATCTTTGTGGAAGTCCGCCAGCTGGCGGAGGTCGCGGCATCTTTGGCGTCGAGCTCTTTGTGAAAGGTGACATGGTCTGGTTCTCCGAACTCTCTCCCCGTCCGCACGACACCGGCATGGTGACGATGGCAAGCCAGAACATGAGCGAGATGGA
>VMEY01000058.1 GCA_007375785.1 Parcubacteria group bacterium Athens0416_74
ATTGCCGGGCATCTTCCGTGGCGCGCTCGACAATAAGGTCCGCAAAATCACCGACAATCACAAGGTGAAGGCTGCTCAAGCAATCGCGGGTCTCATCAAGAAACCGACGGTGAATCAAATAGTGCCTGACATGTTCGACAAGCGTGTGGCAAAAGCGGTGGCGAAGGTGATTCGCTAGCCGCGCTACACCCCATGAGATAAAGAATCCGAGGATAACTCTACGTATTAGCAGCGTTATCTCACGGGGTATACTTCCGGTATGGATGCAATGGCGATAGCGCAGTTGAAAAGACAGATGGCGTGGCACGCAGAAGAGGTGAGTCACCTTGAGCGCGACGTGCAATCGGCAGAGCTCGCTCTCGAGGCCGGCAAAAAGAAAGTCGACGAATTGAAAAAGAAGCTGGTCATCAGCAAGAGGTCTCTCGACCAGTTCAAAATCGACGTAATGAAGGCAGAAGAGGAGCTTCGCCGAAAGGCGAGCGACGCGCGCCGTCGGTAGAGCACTGTCGCAAAAATCGCCCTCTGGCCCTATAATCCTCTCATCCCGCCCTTAGCTCAGTTGGTTAGAGCATCGAGCTTATACCTCGAGGGTCCTTGGTTCGAATCCAAGAGGGCGGACAAGCTCAAGAACCTTGCAGTGCAAGGTTCTTGTGACTTGTCCGGGTCGGAGCGCGGCGGCGCGAGACGTGCCCAGGCAAATTTTCAGCAGAAATGAATGTTCCGAGTCGGGGTCGCGAAAATTCCGAGCGACGGCGAGGAATTATTCGTGACGACATGATACGCTAGGTATATGGCGCATATCCACGAGAAGGTCGATTTCACCGCGGAGGTTTTCGTGGTTTTTGAAAATAAGGTACTTCTGCGAAAGCACGACAAATACGGCATATGGCTTTCGGTAGGGGGCCACATTGAGCTCGAAGAAGACCCGAATCAGGCTGCGATTCGTGAAGTGAAAGAGGAGGTGGGTCTCGATATAGAGCTCTGGGACGAAGGTGTGCAGTTCACTGTACAAGAAGAGAATTTCAAGAATCTGGTTCCTCCTGCAGCTGTCTGCAGGATGCGGGTGGAGCCGACACACGAACACGTGACCTTTGTATATTTTGCGCGGGCGACAAGCGATGCGGTCATACCCGAAAAAGCCGACGACGAGTGGCGATGGGTCTCAAATGAAGACATTGCTTCGATGGATTTGAAAGATAATGTGCGTGAATACGCGCTCGGAGCCCTCTCAGCTCTCTCCTCATAGTGTGCACAGGCTTGGTTGCGTGAGGGGGTCCCCGTGCGACAATGTTCTACATGAGAAATCTCTTTCGAGCGCTTGCGCTCCTCGTCGTCCTTACTAGTTTCCCCGCGGTGAGTAGCGCCGCCACAGCAGCAGAGCTCGCCGCACAGGCAGAGGTACTACTGCAGCAGATTGCCGCACTCCAGGCACAGCTCGCCGCACAGACGGGAGGCACCGCCTCGCCGTCGAGTGTCGTCGCAAGCTCCAACTGTCCGCTCATCGGACGCGTGTTGAAGCTCGGCTCAAGCGGTGACGATGTTACGAGACTCCAGCGCTTTTTGGCAGTCGACCCCTCGATATACCCTGAGGCGATGATAACCGGCTACTACGGTTCGCTCACTGAAGCTGCGGTGAAAAGGTGGCAGACGAAATACAACATTGTCTCTTCCGGCGATGCGGAGAGCACGGGCTTTGGTGTGACCGGTCCGCGCACCGCTGCTGCAATCTCACTCCAGTGTTCGGGCGGTTCGACGGGTGGAGTCGTCGGCAATGTGACATCTCCCACGGTCGGAGGATTCATACAGGTTACTCCGGTTACCGGCAACGCGCCTCTTACCGTGAGTGTGGTTGCCACGGTCAACACCGTGAATGCATGCCAAGCTGTTACCTATACGCTCGATTGGGGAGATGGCACCGTGCCACAGAATATCCCGGTTCCAGCGGGAAATTGCGCACAGCTACAGCATACGTACTCCCACATATATCTCTACGGAGGCACGTACCTGGTCAGACTCTCCGCCGGTCAGCACAGCACGTCGGCCACGGTGACAGTCTCCGGTGCAGCGGGCCCTGTCTCTATAGTCACCCCATCGTCGCCATCGTTGCCTGCAGCAATATCGATTTCCGCTCCTACGGCAGGGCAGACGATACAGAGGGGCGTCGCGACAAACATCTCGTGGAGTGCGAGCGGAAATATTCCGGCGAACTCTCAGGTGTCCATTGATCTCTATACATCGGCAGGTCAGAAAGTCGGCAACACCATCACTGCTACCGCCAACATGGTCGGCACGCATTCATGGGTAGTGCCCACAAGCGTCACCGGCGGCCAATACAAGATACGTGCCACGGTCCTTGCCGTGGGTGCGCAGACTGTAGTGTCGGCAGAGAGCGGGGTGTTCACTATCACCGAGCCGTTTTCCTACGGTCCGCTTGCGGTGACGCCCGGCGTGTCCAACAGTCCGCTCACGATAGGAGTGTCATTCAACATCCCATCTTCGTGCACCGGCTACACGCTCTCGTGGGGCGACGGTACGACGAGCGCGACGCAGGCACACAGTACATCCTGCGCACAGACGCCCATCACCCGCATTTTCACTCACGAGTTTGCCGCAGCAGGTAGCTACACCATCACCCTCAGGCGTGGCAGCGATCTTTCGCAGATCGACACCGCGTCTGTCGTCATCTCAAACTAAGCGTCACTCTCCGTGACGTGATTGCGAGCTGTTTGCGACGCGTTCTTTCAGTGCGGGATGTCCACTCAGCTCAGGGTCACTCGCCACGAGCGCTAGAGCCTCTTCTCGTGCCGCTTGGATGAGCTTCACATTCTTGAGCGCTTCCATACCAATATCACTCACACCCCACTGTTTTCTGCCGAGCAGATCTCCTGCGCCGCGTGCCTCCAGGTCCGCCTCGGCGAGCTTAAAGCCGTCGTCTGAGGTTTCGAGCGCGCGAAGTCTTTTCATCGACACGTCACCCTTGCTCTCCGGTAGAAGAAAGCACAGCGGTGGGTGAGAGGAGCGCATGACGCGTCCGCGGAGCTGGTGAAGCTGCGCGAGGCCGAATCGTTCGGCACCCTCTATCACTATTGCGGTAGCATTGGGCACATTGACGCCGACTTCCACGACGGAGGTGGCGACGAGAATATGAATTTTGTTATCAGAAAAGTCTCGCATCACCGCGTCTTTCTCCGCCGGCTTCATGCTCCCGTGCATGAGGCCTACGTTGAAATCCGGAAATATGTCTTTCTGCAGACGCTTCGCCTCCGCTTTCGCTGACTTTGCCATAAGCGCGTTTATCTTTGCGGGGTCGGGCTCCTCGATGCGCGGGCATATCACATATGCTTGCCGCCCTTTTTCGAGCTCCTTGCGTACCTCTTCGTACGCTTCAGCGCGCTTGTCTGGCCGTACGATGCGCGTCGTGATTTTTGCACGACCGGGTGGGAGTTCGTCGAGTACCGAGATATCGAGGTCGCCATACATGGTGAGCGCGAGCGTTCGGGGGATAGGTGTTGCAGTCATCGAAAGGAAGTGCGGCGCCGCATCGCCTTTGTGTGCTAGTGCGCGGCGCTGCTTGGTGCCAAACCGGTGCTGTTCGTCGACTATCGCGTACGCGAGGTGTTGAAATTGTACCGACTTCTGTATGAGTGCGTGCGTGCCCACGAGCATCGCTATCTCGCCGTTTGCTACCCACTTGAGGAGCTGAGAGCGCGAGATTTCGGTGGGTTTGCCCGGCGAGACTTTGGATGGGAATTTCTTGCACCCGCTTCCCGTGATGAGCGCAATGTTGATGGGTAGGTGGCGGAAGTACTCGATAAATGAAAGAAAGTGTTGCTGCGCGAGGATTTCCGTCGGCGCCATGTATGCGACTTGCAGCGTACCCGAGGTACGGTTTGGCGGTCTACTCGTGACGACCGCATAGCTCGTCGCGGCGGCGACGAGCGTCTTGCCCGCGCCGACGTCACCTTCGAGGAGTCGAGCCATGGGGTGGCGCTTTGTGAAGTCGGCGAGGATGTCATCAATCGCTCTCTTCTGTGCACCCGTGGCAGCGAATTCTACTGATGATAAAAATCTTGCTGCCTGCAATGCGCCGTCGCGTATCTCAAAAGAGGAGAGTGCGTCGTTGCGGGCACGCTCTTGGGCTCGCGTTATCTGCAACGCAAATATTTCTTCAAATGCAAAGCGCTTACGCGCTGCCTCTGCGTGTGTCTGTTTCTCCGGTGTATGTACATAGACGAGTGATGTTGCGAGATCGGGGAGGTTGTACCTTTGGCGAATGTCGTGAGGCAGTGGGTCTTCGAGCTCAGTGTGAAGACCTGTTTCGAGAACTCTGGATACGGCATGAAAAAACCAACGAGACGTGACGCCGCGACTCTCAGGGTAGATGGGAAAAAGAGTGGGAGCTGCGACATTGCCATGCTCCTCGAAGAGTCTGTCTTCGGGAAGAGCGGTCGGTAAGATTCCCGACGGAATCGCTTCAACCTCCGGATTTGATATGTAGGGATTTGCCGCACTGCCCCCCACGGTACCGGTAAGTTTGACCGGCACTTCCTGCGGGACATATGAGCTAATGTACGGCTGATTGAACCACAAGACTTTCACACGCCCGCTCGAGTCTTCAAAATATCCTTCTGTCGCATTACGCCTGCTTTTCCAAAGTTTCTTTGCCTTTAGTTTGGTGAGCGCGCCGAAAAGGGTGACTTTGGTGCCCGGCACGATAGAAGACGCATGATTCGATGCTCCCGCACTCTCATAGCGGGTGGGGAAGTGACGCAGTAAGTCTCCGATGGTGATGATGCCGAGGCGCTTGAGTGCGGCCGATTGGACGCCGGAGAGCTTAAAATGTTGGGTCACGCTGTCTATTGCGCGCATGCGAGCAAGTATACCACGTGAGATAATTTGCATTTTTCGATGGTTTACATGACATTGTGACGCCACAGACTTCGTGAGCGACACCACGTCGGATATCTCATGGGGTATACCCGAGTGGTTATACACAGCGGGCGGACTCCCGACTTGCACAAGCTCATTTCGCACGTAGTATAGGCGTGTCCCCATACCACGCATCGTATTTTCGATGCGGCTACGGGGCGAGAAGCGGTGGTCTCGTACAAAACGTGTACATCGCGTCCCGTACTTGCCGAGCGTGCGAGGCATAGTTCGGGGTTCGGGGTGACCCGATTAGAAGTTTTATAGCAATACCATGAGTTTTCACGACGACGAAGAAAAGGAGAAGGAGGAAGGGGTAGTTTCTGAGGATGCACTCGAGGAAGTACTTGATGAAGATGAAGATGATGACGCTCCTGTAGTGGATGTGCCGGAAGAAGAGAAAGATTGGGCCTAATCAAAGCCCCGGG
>VMEY01000059.1 GCA_007375785.1 Parcubacteria group bacterium Athens0416_74
CGACTCCCATCTGAGTAAGTTTCTGGTATCCATGCATCGCAAAGACGAGACCCGTGGCGACACGAAGAACTAGCGGCGCATATCCGCCCCATGCGCTAGAGCAGTTGCAATTAAGCATTCCATTCATACAAAATAATTTGAACGACTAATATGAAAATAGTATCCCCTACCGCCCATCGTCAAAGGGGATACGGGGGATAAGAAAAACCGGCCCTCGCGAGATGGAGGACCGGCTTTCCACAGCAAACGGGGACTAAGCGCGACGCAAAAAACGCACGAGCCAGAGCAGCACGATTGCACCGAACGTAGCGACCGCGAGACTGTAGATGTTGAATCCCGACACGCCGGCCGAGCCGAACGCGTTGAAGACGAGTCCGCCAACAAACGCGCCTATCACGCCGACGACGACGTTGAGAAAGATGCCCTGTGAGCCATCAGTGCCCATAATCATCGATGCTATCCACCCTGCGAGACCACCGAGTACAAGAAATGCGAGAAGTTCCATAATTGTGTGTCTATGTCTAATAACCAATAAGCAGTGTACAGCCTAACGATACGTCCATGTACGTATCATGAAGACGCTTCGAGCCGAGACAGAAAACGAATCATGTTGGCGACGTGGTCTTCAAGCGTCACCCCGAGTGCCTCTACACCTCTATAGATAGTCGGCCGGTCTATCTTTGCGGCAAAATTCTTCTCGTCGAGACGCTTCTTGATACTGCCCGCTTTCATCTGCGCGTACGGAATCGGATTGATTTTCCTGTACGCGTAGAATATCCCACTCATCTCATCGCACGCGATAAGCGCCGCGGCGAGTTTTGACTGCGGAAGAGTCGTAAATCCGTTGTGGCCATACGCATGAGCCTCCACCGCGTGAATCAACTCCTCCGGATACCCCCACTCACGAAACCACTTCAGAGATTGACCCGGGTGCTCCGTGGGATGCTGTTCAAAATCGATGTCGTGCAGCAATCCGGTGAGGTACCAAAGGTCTTTGTCTTCGCCGAAGAGTTCCGCGTACCCCTCCATCGCAGTGCCAACCATTCGCCCATGATGACGCTGGTACTCGTCTTTCACGTACTGGTCTAAAAGTGCAGGGGCTTCATCGCGCGTAGGCAGTGCCATATCGATAGAAGGTCAGAAATTGAGGTCACGCACTACCTCGGCATCAACTTCTGACAGATTCGCTTCTCGGATAGCGCCGTAAAAACGCACTTTATCGCCTTCCGCAAAGCGCCTGAAGCTCGTAGCTGATCTGTTCTTGCTCAAGACCGTGCTCTTCTCCGACAAATACACCGTGTAATCAATACCGCTGACCGATACCGTAAGTTGTGCGGGAAGCGTGGTTCTGGAGACGCTCTTGAGCGTACCTTCAAAATTCTTCGCTACAAATATGTCCTTAGACTGATAGAGCTCAATCGCAGCAGGAGAAAGCGTCTTTGCGGTGTAATCGTATGTGCCGGACATAGAGATGACTTTGTCTCCCGCCTTCAGAGTCGAGAATTGCACTTGGCGCTTCCCTTGCGTAATCGGTGTCGAAGGAAGCACGACGACCGTGACATCTCCAAGCGATTTGTCGGTGAACACAAAGCTTTGCGAACTGCCGTCTACGCGCTTTATGGTGCCGGAAAATGTTTTTGACTCTTTTACCAGCGCCGCGTCACGAATCTTCGCTGCCACTATCGTGACCGTGTCGCTCCCCGAAACTAGCTGACCTTCCACATCGATACGGTGGCCGACTTCGATATCGGAGACAGTTGCCTTCTCTCCATAATTCTTCGAGACTACCGTGTTCGAATTTGTCGTGACGACCATACGCATGAATGAGTCTTCCCATGTTGCTCGCACATAGAGGGTCGAGCCGGACTTGAGCATGACGGTAAGCCCTGTTGCGGACAGGTCACCTTTTGCCGTGACATGGAGCTCAGACGCTGCAGAGGCGAAGCCCGGCACGAAAAGCCCGAGAGAGACTAGGAGGGCGAGCCATTGCCTCGTGTGACTCATATCGCCGACACTATACCATCGCTATTAGGCAGGTACAGTACTTCATCGTGTATTGCCGAACAATCGGGCTGACAATGCCTCCACACCCCTGCCGGTTTTTACGGAACACTGGAGAATCTCCGCATCACCCGCGTTCTCTTTGATACCCGCCACGGCCTTCAAGAGCTCGTCCTGCTTCAGCTTATCTATCTTATTGACCACGATTACAAACGGGTGCTCCTCATTTCTCAATATACCGATCATGTCTTCGTCGAACGGAGTGAGTCCTGCGACCGCATCAAGCACAAGCACGACCGTGTGTGGTTTTGCGTCGGAGGCTGAGAAGTACCACACAATGAGATTTTTGAGCTTCTCTCGCTCTTTGGGAGTGGCCTGCGCATATCCGTATCCCGGCAAGTCAACGATGTAGAATTTCTTTCGGAATAGGAAGAAGTTGATTTCCGTCGTCTTCCCCGGCTTCTTCCCCACTTTCGCCAAGCTCTTTACGCCCGTGAGTGCGTTGATGACGCTCGACTTGCCCACATTGGAGCGCCCGATAAAAGCGATCTGGGGTGTACCGTCTTGCAGGATCTCATCAGTACCCCTGATGCCCTTTACGAAATGTGCGGTTGGACCTTTTTTCATAGCAAACGGATTATTCCACAGTTTACGCGATACACCGCATAAAGCCGCAAACTCGTGTGTTGTGGGCACTGAGATATGGGCACATACCAAGGCGCCACGCCCTTGAAGTTGGTATACTGTGGAGCATGTAGAGCAGGCGCTTGTGCACCATGATTCACGTTGAACAAAAACTCTGGACGAAGGATGGCGGGTGGGAACCCGTCGGCGACCGGCGTTTGGAAACGCCGCCGCAACTCGTCTTGGCGTTCGGTGCGCGCTCACTCATCGCCGACAGCACCATATACCAAGCCATTCATGACCTCTACCCGAATGCGTACATCGTCCTGTGCAGCACAGCAGGAGAGATTGTCGACACCGCGGTGCGCGACGACTCCATCTCACTTACCGCTATTCATTTCGAAAAATCTACCGTGCGCTTTGCTGAGACGACGATTGCAAACGCGGAAGATAGTCTCAGAGTGGGAAAACGGCTCGCTGAGTTTCTACCCGTGGAAGATCTCGTGCATGCGATGGTTTTCTCCGATGGTCTCGGCGTCAACGGCACGCTTCTCGTGCGCGGCATCAACGAAAGTCTGCCTGCTTCGGTCACCGTGACAGGAGCGCTCGTGGGTGATGGCACAGAATTCAAGCAGACTCTTATCGGCCGCGACGGGCCGGGGGCATCGAAGAGAGTGGTCCTTCTCGGCTTTTACGGCAAGTCTCTCAGTGTAGGGTTTGGATCTGCCGGCGGCTGGGAAGGCTCGGGAAACACACACGTCATCACCAAATCAAAGGGCAACATCCTCTATGAGCTCGACGGCAAGCCTGCGCTCTCGCTCTACAAAGAATATCTCGGAGACAAGCAACGCGAGCTTCCGAGCTCGGCTCTCCTATTTCCACTCAAATTGCATATCGATGAGAAGCATGATGTCGTACGTACGATTCTTGGCGTAGATGAAAGCGCGCAATCTATGACCTTTGCCGGCGATATGCCGGAGGGTGTCACGGCGGAAATTATGAAAGCCGACCCCGGAAAGCTCATGAACGGTGCGTCGATGGCTGCCAACGCGAGCCTCAAAGGAATCGGCGGTGCCGCACCAACACTCGCCATCCTCGTCAGCTGTGTGGGACGCAAGCTCGTACTCGGCAAGCAAACCGCTGATGAGGTGCGCGCTGTGCGAGAGGTCTTAGGAGACGCGACGGCGCTCAGCGGCTTTTATTCCTACGGTGAGCTCTGCCCGGCATCGTACGAAGAGCGACGCTGTCTTCTTCACAATCAGACAATGACTATCACCACGTTTCGCGAATTCTGAGCATCACTTGAAATGCACCCGATCCGTACTCGTTCATCGAGATCGTATACTTTCTATCTATCAGAGCGAGTACGAATTCGTCACGATAAGAATGAGTGACGATATGATTGGCGCAAGAATGTGGAACCAAGGATGCAGCCGCTCGTAATCCTTGCGACGCCCGTATAAGTAAAAGGCCACTATGAGTGAGAGTGCACTCAGTAAAAGAATCTTGTATTGCTCCGGCGCATAAAAGTATGAATAGAAATACATATAGCTAAAGGCGCCCACGGCAAAAGCAGTATCGCACCACAAAAATATCGGGTATAGCAAGGGGCCCGGACTGCGCTCTTTGTACCAATGGTAGAGGGGTGAAAAGATGACAAGACCCGTGGCGAAAAAGAGATACAGCCACTCGCTATATAGCGCCGCAAAAATCACCGGCAGCACGAGAAACACATTGGAGAACATCATCATATATTTCGTATGCCTGACTCTACACTACAAACCTATGTGTTGCTGATAATTACGTCGGCAATCTCGTTCGGCTTATAGGTGTCGAAATATTCAATGTCATTCTTTTTCCATATGCCGTCCCACAATTCATCCTGCGGGTTATGGTGTTCGTCCTTATCTCTTTTCTTACCTCGCGCGACCGCTTCTTCAAGAGGACAATCGACCCATATCGTGTACGCGAAGTATTTCATCAACTCCGGTCGAAAGAGGCCGACACCTTCGATAATGAGAGTGTTTGTAGACGGCACCTCGCGCATCTCCTGAGCATTATTTTGAGCCCAGTCGAAATGACCATAGCGGATTCTCGTGGCACCAATCGACTCCCAAAAAGGGCGCATTCAGAAGAGCCCCGAGCTCGTTGGCAAAGGTCGTCTTCCCTGAGCCGCCATAGCCGGATACGCCGATTATTTTCCTTCCGGGAATCGCTGCGATTGTCTCCAATATGTTCGTGTCGATATGCATAGTCTTGCTCACAGGTCCCTCAAAAATTAATGTTGCTCGTGCTTATCAGCAACGATTATAGAATACTCCCAAAGGCCCTTTTTGAGCGCATGAATTTGTCTCCACGAAGCATAGTAATTCTCTAATCGCTCTTTGCGGAAGAAGAGCGGAGCAATACAGAGCGCAATCGGGTAGTTCAAGATACTCAAAATCTCCAACCTGCGTAACGAGGGCCTGATGTTTTCCGTGGCGTCACGGATTTGAATATTCTTAAAACCGCTATTTTCGAGCTCGTGCTTGTATTCACCCCTCGTCAATAAACCGGGCATCGCCCATCCATCAAGCCACGGTGCCAGAAATTCTCTCTCAGTATTGGTGAGGTCGTCTCTCAGAGTGTATTCAGCAATCACGATTCGCCCACCGAGCTTAAGTACACGATGCGCTTCATCGAGCACGACTCGTCGATCTTTTGCATGGACGAGACTTTCCACCGCCCAGTAGATATCAAAATGTGCAGAGTCATATGGCAGTGCAGAGTAATCACCTTCAGTAATACGCACTTTTTGCTCTAGGTGCCGCTCGTGTATGTATCGCTTTCCTCTCTCTGCCTGCAATGGGCTCAGTGTAATACCCTCGACATTGCATCCGTAAGTTTCTGCAAGCCACATCGCGCTCCCGCCATAGCCGCAGCCAGCATCGAGCACCATGTCTTCTTGTGATATGCGGGCTGCCTCCGCAAGAACCTCATTCAACCTCGCGAGCGCCTGACGATGAGTTCGCGCCTTCTCGTCGTAGTATCCAAAATGCACGTCCCTATTATCGCCCCCGGTCCAAAGGGCACGATAGTCGATATGCGTGGCATCGTAATACTGTATGACTCGCTGCGTGTGATTCATGCAATCAACGATGCGTGCAGCCGGCCCAGCAGCACGGGCGACGCATCCCGCTCTTTAGCTTCGAGAGCCCTTTCTCGATACGAATGCTTCTCGTCTCCGCCTTTTTGCCCGATGTGACCCAGCAA